>JAIRPZ010000326.1 GCA_031256755.1 Planctomycetaceae bacterium | reverse complement strand
GGTGAGTGTGTTGCAGTTGCTGCCGGGAAAAAGCATCATCGAAAAATCTGATGCCTGTTGTTATCAACCAAAAAAAACAATTAAAAAAATCGGCTTCGGATGACTTTGCAGGGGACGTGTGTGTCTGTCCGCAGCGGACGGTTGTGCCGGGTTGTCCGTCCGCTCCCGCAGTGTTATACTCATTGTCTATTCAACAGAAAACCATCCCTTTACGAGGAACTGTACCGATGCCGGATCCCTTTCATACGGCAGAAACACTCTCTTCCGAAGAGGAACAGTTTATTGCGTCCTTAACGGCGGTCTATCAGGCATCGTCTCCGTTTGTTCGGAAAGAAATTACGGAAACGATGATTCGGGATGTGTACGAAAAAACCGGAAAAACCGCCGCCGAAAACCAACTGAATTGTTCCGCGTGCGGTTATCCGTCGTGCCGGGAAATGGCGATTGCCGTGATCGAAGGACTCGCAACACCGGAAATGTGTATCCCCTTTTTCCGCAAAACGGCCGAACAGCGGCTTGACCGGGTCATCGAAACCAGTCCGAACGGCATCGTTACACTGGACGAACATCTGCACATTATCAACATGAATCCGGCATTCCGGCAGTTCTTTCAATGTTCCAATGCCGTCTGCGGCCGTCCGATTTCCTATCTGATGGATCCCGAACCGTTTGAACATCTGCTGGCGGAACCGGAAAAAATGATCGAAATCACCGTCAACCATGAATCGTATCATTTGGTCTGCCGCGAAGTGCTTTATGCACTGCCGGCGGAAAAACAGTTTGTCGGTATTTTCATGAACATTACGAAAATGCAGAAACATGAAATCCGGCTTGATCAGTTGCGGCAGCACACGGTCAGTCAGGCGAGAGAATTGCTGGAGCAGCAGGTTCGGATGGCGGAAACGATAGCCGCTTGTCTCGGTGAAAACGCCGCCCGCGCCGAATTGCTCCTTGAATCTCTGGTAGAAAACGCCCAAAAAGAATAGCGGACGGACACAGCAAAACGAACCTTTATGAAAATGACTCATCCTTTCTTCCGCCGCGCCTTCGGGCTTTGCGGCACTGCATTTTTCCGGTTATTGATCGGTTCGGTCAATTTCAAATGGGCTTTTTATGATCCGCGTATTGATGCGTCTGTTGCCAAACGGCATTATATTCTGATGTTTTGGCACGAACATATTTTGTGTCCACTTTTTTTCCGGCGGCACAGTCCTGTGACGATGTTGTTAAGTCAACACGGCGATGCGGAACTTGTCCGTCAGGCGGCGGGCTTTCTCGGTATGAAATGTCTCCGCGGTTCCAGTTCGCACGGCGGCAGTTCGGCCCTTAAAGAATTTGTTCATCTGCAAGAGCATGACATTCTGGCCTTTACGCCGGACGGTCCGCAAGGACCTTACCGGCATCTTGCGCCCGGTGCTGTTTTTCTTGCGTCCAAACTGCAAATGCCGATAGTGCTGCTTGGTGTCGGTTATGACCGGTGTCACCGGATGAACAGTTGGGATCGTTTTGCGGTGCCGTTTCCGTTTGCCCGCGGACGGATGATTTCGTCTCCGATGATCGACATTCCGAAAAAACTTTCGAAAGCCGATTTGGAGCATTACCGGCAGAAACTGGAAATGCTTTTAACTCATTTGACGGTCGAAGCCGAATCGTGGGCGGTATCCGGTCAGCCGCTTGCCGGCGAGTCGCTTGTTTGTATGGGACCGAAATCGTCTTTGATGTATTACGGAAATTCCCGTAAAGCCGTTGTCCCGGATGACTGGGATTAGAACGGCAGGGACACGGCGCGATGCCGTTTTTGTCCTCTTGACAAGCCAAATGTTTTTTGCAAAAATAGGAACGCATTATTTTGTTAAACAGGAGAAGTTTCCTTGCACTGCGAGAATCAAAATCCCGAAATTGCCCAAGTCGAGACACTCGCCCACACAAAAGTTGCCGATTGCTACCAGTGCGGAAAGTGTTCCGCCGGATGTCCGCAAGCCGAAAAAATGGACGTGCTGCCAAATACCATCGTCCGGCTCGTCCAATACGGCGATGTCCGGCAAGCCGCTTCCGCACAATCGGTCTGGCAATGCGTCAGTTGCTTGACGTGTTCCGCCCGATGTCCGAAGTCCGTGAATATCGCCGGTATTATGGATGCACTCAAAGAAATTGCCGTCAAAGAACGTTGCGTACATCCGAAACAAAAAAGAATCGCCGTGTTTCAGCGGGCTTTTCTGAATACCGTCAAACGCAACGGACGCACCAACGAAATCGAAATGGTTGCAGAATACAAAATCCGCGGCTTTTTCGGCGACGGCAGCGTAACCGCCGCCTTAAAGGATGCCGACCTCGGTCTGCCAATGTTCCTGCGGGGCAAACTTCATATCAAAATAGGGTCCCCTGTTAAAGATAAAGCCATTGTTCGACGAATTTTCGCAAAATGCGGAGATTCTTAACTCACTTTCGCCTATCAAATCCGCCATGACGACATCCATTGCCGAAACCGTTAAAGAAATTCTCGCAGACCATCCCGGCGATGAACGGGATTCGCTGATTCCGATCCTCCAAGAAGTGCAGGAACGGCTTGGTTTTTTATCCCGCGAATCTGTCGAAATTGTCGGTAAAACGCTCGGCATACCGGCAAGCAAAATTTACGGTGTGGCAACATTTTACAACCAGTTCCGGTTTTCGCCGCAGGGAAAATATCACATTCAGATTTGCCGCGGAACGGCTTGTCACGTCAAAGGTTCCGCGGCGATTCTGGATGTCATCAAACGGGAATTGAAAATCGAAACAGGAGAAACCACCCGCGACGGATTGTTCAGTTTGGAAGTGGTTGCCTGTATCGGCGCATGCGGTCTTGCACCGGTCATCAACATTGACGGAGAGTTTCACGCCAATCTGACCACGCAGGCAATACCAAGGATATTAGACCGATACCGGAGACAAACCGGTTAAGGATTTCCGGTCAAAGTCCCGGAAACAGCGGCGGTATTTGTTTCCGGTGCAATGCCGGCTGCGGTCTTCGGTTCCGTATCGGCGGTTACCATCGCCGTATCTGCCGCCGGACTTCGCCGCTCAACGAATGCCGGCAGTCCGACAAGCGACTGCCAGCCGAAAGTGTTCATCGCACGGATTGCCGCAGAGTCGTTCCGCAATGCCGCATTCCAAAAACGGCTCGAAGAACGCACAATGGCATCGTGATATTTGTCGTTTCCGAAGTCGAAAGCGGAAAAAACTCTGCCGCCGTAAATCCGGTGTCCGGCACCTTCAAGCGTGATCAAATACCGCGGTGCATGACTCATCGAATCAAACGGAATACGCCGATCTTTCGCTTTGGTCGGTCCGACAATGCCGTCATCTTCGGTGCCGGTAATAAAAAGTGCCGGTACTGTAATAGGACTGTATATTTCATGAAAAGCCGTTTTGGTGTACCGGACAGGCGGACTCATTGCAAGAACGGCTTTGATTCGGGGATCGTGCAGCGATTTTCCCTTATCCGGCGGCACCTGACCGGCAACGAGCAGCGAAGCCAAAGCACCGAGATCAATACCGGCAACACCGACACGATCCATATCCATTCTGGCGGCAAAACGTTTATCTTTTTGAACAAGTTGCTCGATACGGTTCAGTACAAAAACAATATCTTCGGCACGCGTCCGGCAACTCCAGTTTCGTGCGTAACTCTCTTTGAACTCATCCAGAATTCGGATTTTTCCTTTCCAGATATTTTCATCGCTTCCGGGGTGCTGCATCGAAACACAAACAAATCCGCGTGCTGTCCACGCTTCCGCAAGATAACTCGTTCCGCTGATCGAACTGCCGATGCCGTGCGAAATCAAAATCACCGGCGATTTTTGCAATCTGTTGGGAAAATCAATTTTAACGGGAATGGAACGGTTCCGGTCTGTCCGGTAAAAAACGGTTTCGTAGGCAGAAACGTCCGGTACAAACCAGAAACACAGAAGAAACGCAACGCTCAAATGTCCGGCAAACACCGCTTTATGGAGGATGCTGTTCATACGGTATTCAAATCAAAAACGTGAAGGGGGACTTTCCCGATTTGAATCGTCCGCTGCGGGCAGGAAAAAAAATAAATTTGCCTTTCGGCAGCCGCACCAAGAAAAAAACGGTCAGTTTATGCCATCTTTAACTATTGTACGGCAGTTCGGTTCATGACTGTTTGCTGATAATGCCATAACAATCCGATCATTGTTTTGGCATCGCGTATTTCTACCGACCGGATCATTTCAACGGCTTGCGGCAGATCAACGATGAGGGATTCGATTTTTTCTCCGTCTTCCATTGCTGTCGGACCGGCAATTAATTTTTCCGCTTTGAAAAGATGCATTTCTTCGCGTACAAAACCGGGCGAAGCGAAAAACTGAAAAACCGGCGTGAGCAATCCGGCAATATAACCGGTTTCTTCGATCAGTTCGCGCCGGGCGGTCACAATCGGCTCTTCCGCCGGTTCTCTTGTTCCGGCCGGAAGTTCGATCAAGTCGGCATCAACGGCAATCCGGTGCTGCCGGATCAGGACGATACGTCCGTCCGGCAGAATCGGCAAAATCACCACGGCACCCGGATGCAGAATCACATGCCGTTCCAGAGAAGCACCGCTGCGCCCCGTCATATATTTTTTAACGACCGTAAATATCTTGCTTGAAAATATCGTTTCCATGTTGTCTATTTTTTCGGCGTTGCGGCAGGAGTGTTCGGATCCGCTGCTTTCGGGGCGGCATCGGCTTTCGCCTTGCGTTTGCTGGGAGACGTTTCTTCCCAAGCAAATTGTATGACAAAATCAAACCGGCGGAGCGTAATGTTAAGGGGTAATCCCTTACTCGCCGCATAGTCTTCCGCCGATTTCGGACCGTCCGATGTTTGGGGAACAACGCCGGACGGAGCGGACGGTTTCGTTTCACCTCTCGCCGGTATCCGCGGCGATACAGGTCTGCCTGCCGGAGGTCGGCCCCCCGTCGGTCCGGCAGAAACCGCTCCCCCGAAATCCGGCAGCGGCAGCAATGCCGGATTCAGAATCTCTTCGAATTCAATACTTTGCGGATTGAGTATCGTAGGATAGGAAATCCCCAAATCCTGCATGGTCACTTCCTTAACGCCGACCCCGCTTAACTGCTCTTCCAATGTCGGAGGCAATTTCACTGTCCCATGTTTCAAACGACCGATCAGCGTCCGCCGCAAATAGCGTTCGCCGCTTTCATCGCTGTTGTCGATCGGGTTATGGTAATGATAGCCGGTAATCTGAACAATCCGTTTGACCGGTGCCGCTTCGGCAGCGGTTGCGGCTGCATCGACAGGACCTTTTGCTTTGAACCGCTCAAACCGTTCCGCATCGCTGGCAGGCGGCAGCGGCTTCCCGTCTTGATCCGTTTTTGCCGGATCGATTACTTCATCGTCGTCGGGATAATACTGTTTGGCATCTTTCAGCGGCTGAAACCAAGCCGCAAAACTTTGGACAGGAACGGCCTCAATGCTCTCAATATAAACTTTATCCTGTTCGATAAAGTCCTTCTCCGTTTTGGGATCGCGGCCTTTGCCTTTTGCATTGGGCTGCGACTGCGGCAGAGACGCATCTATAGCCCGAAGAATTTCCATCCATACAATCCGCCCTTCGACATTGCTGGTCAGGGTTTGCCCGAACTGGTTCACTTTTTGGAAAGACGCAACGGCATCAGCCGTTTTCTTTTTCATGCCGTCTGACAATGTTTGAACCTGTTTTGCCTTACTTTCCGCATTTTTATAAGCGTCATTGGCAATGTTGTTATGAACGACGGCGGTTCCGGCAAATTGAATGGTTGTTCCCAGCATCAATACGGCGGCGGCGGCTAATGCCCATGGCTTTTTGTCCCGAATAATCCGGTCGGTGATGACCTCGCGCGGCATCAAATTGGTACGCATCGATGCAACGCCGAGTTGCTGCAATGCCAGCCCGTAACACGCTGCAAATGACGGCAAATTCTCCTTAAAAATATGCGATTCGGTCACTTCGGCACCGGTCAGGGTATTAAACCGCGAAAGACGGACAACTTCATAACCGATATTTTGCGAGAGAAAATGACGGAAGCCGGGCAATTTCACCGCATTTCCCAATGCAATAATTTTAGAAAACTTCGCTTTCCGGTTGATGGTCAGGTAGTATTCCAGCGACCTGTTTACTTCGTTCAGCATTTCATTGAAGACGGGGCGCATTGCGGTGACAACCCGTTTCTGTTCGTCCACATCTTTCGAGGTGGCGATATTCCGTTTGAGATATTCCGCTTTGGAAAACGTGAGTTGCAGTTCGCGTGTCAATGCTTTTGTAAAAGAATTGCCGCCGAGCGGGATGTTGCGTGTCCACACTTTTATCCCGTCGGTGATAATCACGTCAGTGGCGTTGGTTCCGACACAGATGGCCACGAGCGAATCCTGCGGCGGATTTTCACCGCGGTTTTCCGGTGCCGGCGGTTTCGGCAGCAAATCGTAGGCGACGAAGTTGTACAAAGCCACCGGCGAACTTTGGATGCAGTCCACATCAACGTTCCGGCTTATGTACGGATCAATGGACTTGAATGCCACATCTTTTTTGATGGCAAACATGCCGACGAGAGCGTCCATAAGAATTTCGCCCGGCTCGGTATTTTGCGGACCCAGCGGCTGAAAGTCCCAGACCACGTCGTCAATGTCAAACGGCAGCCATTGTTTGGCTTCGTAGCGGATCACATCGGGGATTTTTTTCGGATCGACCGGCGGCAGCGGCAAAAACCGGGAAATGGTATTTTGACCGGAGACGGAAATGGCGATGCGGTCTCCGATCACTGTATTACGGCTTAAAAATGTTTGAAGAGTTTCGGCAAATGTTTCGGCGGGATTTGTTCCCGGCTGGGTTAAAACTTTGGAATGTTCGATGAAATCGCAGGCGAGTGCTTCGACTTTCCCCGGTTCGTCGGACAGGGTGCAACGGAGTGCTTTGAGAGACGAATTCCCGACATCGATTCCCCAAACGGTCTGTTTCTTTGGCACGGCAAAATTGTTGTGAAAAATTCAAACGAAATCCGCTCAAACGGGTTTGCGGGATCATTTTACTTCATTTTGCGGACGAAATCAACAAGCATTGCTGCGGGTTGACCGGCGGCGGATGGGGCATTTTTCCGTTTGTAAAAATCTGTTATCGTTTTCTTGTTGCCGTCAACTCTGTAATATACCGCAATGCTGGAAATCTGCTTCATTACCTTTCTCATCAGAATCGGTCTTATCCTTATCAGCACATTCCTGTACATTTTCGTTACTGTCCCGCTGCAAATTCTTGTGCAAATCATAAACCATAAACCTGTTCCGCAAATGAGTCGCTTTTCATTTTTCGGACAGGATTGACAGATTTTACAGGAGTCCCTGCCGGAACGAAGCGAAGTCAAGGAATGCCTTGTAATACGATTCCAAATTGCCGATGTCGTACCGCCGCTCCCCCGAAGGAATCTGCACGCCAAGAAACTTTTTGCCGCTTTGCAACATCAGCCGGATCGCATCCGTTAATTGAACCGTATCGTAAGCATCCGGCTCCGTGCGGTGTAAAAAATCGAAAATTTCAGGAGAAAAAACATAACGCGCCGCAACGATCAATGTACCGGGCGCATTGTCAATGTCCGGCTTTTCCACAATATCCTCAATCTCAAAAATCCGGCCGGCGGCTTTCGGTTTGGCAACGCCGTAATGCACCACCTCTTGCAGCGGCACATTATCAAATGCAATCACGCCGCTGACCTCACGGCTGTTTTTTTCAAAAAGATCAATCATCTGCCGGACAATATCAGATGATTGTTCCCGTCCTAAAATCGTGTCGCCTAATGCCGTCACAAAACAGTTTCCCTGCACAAACGATTCCGCACAAAGCACCGCATGCCCCAAACCGCTATGATGCCGCTGCCGCGTGTAGAAATAACGGGCTTTCGCCCGCTCAAAAGCCAATGCCTGAAGCAAATCCTCTTTTCCGGTACGGCGAAGATGCCAAATCAATTCTTCATTGATGTCAAAATGATTTTCAATAGCGGACTTGTCCGAACCGGTAATAAACAATATCCGCTCCAGCCGGCAATGAATCATTTCTTCCACGACATACTGCACGACCGGCTTGTTCGCCACCGGCAGCATTTCCTTCGGCTGGCTTTTCGTCAGCGGCAGCAAGTTGATCCCGCGTCCGGCAACCGGAATGACCGCAATATCTATCATCTTTTTTGTGAGTTGTTTTTTATGCGTTATTTACTGTTCTTCAATCCGAATGTTACGATACCATGCCTCGCTTGGTCTTGCCGAATGAATCTGCAAACCGATGATGCCCTTGCGGGGAATGTTTGCGTCCGTTTCCGTAAAGTCAATGGTCTGCTTGCCGTTCACGAAGATTTTCACATTCGCTCCTTTGCAGACGATTTCCATTTCGTTCCAATCGTTGGGACGGAAAATCTGTTTCATTTCTTCCCGGTTCGCCTCGGCAAGAAATTTACCGCGCCTGCTTTCATCGTACAACGAACCCCAGAATTTTTCCGTTGCCGTCATATCCGCCTGATAACCGATAACTTCATTCGGTTTTTTACTGTCAGGCGGCATCCGCTGCGAGCGGAATTGAACTCCCGCATTGGCTTCGCCGCCGCCGGTTTCACCGCTGTCAAGAATCTTGATTTCAAGCCGGAGCGTGAAATCACCGTACTCTTTTTGCGTACAGATAAATTCATTTTGCGGAACCGGTTTTTTCAGCGAACCGGCAACAATCGCCCCGTCTTCAATGCGAAACCAATCTTTATTGCTGCGGAATTCCCAGTTGTCAAAGGTTTTGCCGTCAAACAGCGGCGTTCCTTTGGAAGACAGCCGCAGCACCCTTTCCTTCGCCGCCGCAAGAATTGTTTTATGTTCTTCCCGCACAGCGATTTTTTCCGCCTTGGCGATCATTTCCAACTGTTTTTCCGGCGGCAAATGACCGCTTAATTGCCGGATAATCCGAATATATCCGCTGACCGCCCGCTGCCGGAACTTTTCGACCGGATGCGTTTGGGCAATTTCGTACAGATCGTCCGCAATTTCGCCCGTCCGCCATTTGCCGAGAATTTCCGTCGCCTTATCCGCAACGGCGGTATCGGAACTCTTTGCCGCCCTGACAACGGCTTTGCCTGCCTGTTCGCTGCCGATAATCATCAGCAATTCCAGAAAAAACGGTTTCGCTTTCGGATGGACATTGTCATCGAAGCACAATCGAGACAATACCGCCGCACATTCTCCTCTTTCCGGCGTTTTTTCACAAATGACTTTCAGAGATGCCTTTAATTCCTCGACTTCCGCTGCCGGTTTTCCGACGGCTTTGTTATAGGTGTCCAGCAGGAACACAAAATCCGCCGCATCACCGGCAATTTGCGCAAACGCTTTGTATGCCGCCAACCGGACAGCGGGATCGGAGTGGTCGAGCAGCGGCCGGACACATTCTTTTGCCTCAATCATTCCCCGACCGGCAACGACATTCAGCGCAGCAAGCCGAACGGCCGCCGTTTGCGGCGAATGGAGAAGTTTGATTATGGCTGCATTAAATTCTTTTCCTTGCAGCATCAGCAAACTGCGGTTTCCTGCCGCAGCGAGATCGGCATCATCGGAAACAGCCGCTTTCAGAATCGTATCAAGCCCTTTGATGTCGCCGAGTTTGCCGAGGGCGTTGACCGCGGCGATTTTTGTCAGCGGTTCGTTTCCTTCAGCAAATTTGATGACCGCTTCAACAATGCCGGGGTCTTTCCGGTTGCCGATGATTTCGAGTAAGACCGCTTTGCGGTCATTCGGCTGCTTCCCGAAATTGTCGAGAATCATTTGGCTTGTTTTCGGCGATTGGAACCGGTTGACAGTTCCCCGCACAACTTCCCATTGGGCGGTTTTCAACGCAGCCGCTGTTGAAGAGAAATCGCTTTTGAGAAGAATCCCGGTTAGACGCAATCCGGCATCTTCATCCTGTAAAAGGAGTAAACAGGTTGCCGCCTGAATCTGTACGTTTGGAGTACCTTCGGCATGCTGCAAATCAACATATATTGTTTGGGCTTCTTCTTTCTTTCCGTCGGCAAGCAGCCGGTCGGCGGCATTGAGCAAGGCGTGTGCCGCTTTGTGTTTGATTTCACTTTTTGCTTCCGATTTCGGCGAAAGAAGATTCTGTAAAAAGACAACGGCTTCCGGCGTTGCGGTTTTTCCCAGTGCGGACACGGCGGCTTGGGCGACCACGGCATCCGTATTTCCTGCGAGTTTGATGAACGCCGGAACCGAAGCCGTATCCCGTTCTGAACCGAGCGAGTCGATCACACCGGCAAGGTTCTTGCCTTGCAGCGGGACGAGTGCTTCCCGCAGGGCGGCAATGCCGGCTTTTTGCGGCATATTGACGAGAGCCGTCCGGGCAATGGTGTTCATTTGTTCAAAGGCGAGGAGTTTTGCGAGTTCCGGCACGGCATCGGCGGTTCCGGTTTCGGTGAGTGCTTGTACGGCTTGAGAAGCGGCGAAAAAATGCTCATCGGTCAGTTTTTTGTTTTGGAAAATGTCCTGAAGAACGGCAATATTTTTTTGCGTTTCTTCGGCAGAAGGAATTCCGGCAGATGAATCGCTGTTTTGGGCTGCTGCCGATGAAAAAAGGACGAACGCCAGACAAACAATCAAACTCTGCTTCATCATTTTTCTTCTCATAAGTATTGAAAATGGAAAAACCAGTTGCCTTCATTCTACTGAAAAACAGAACCGATGCAACACTTGTATTCTCAATGCTTCGGGTGCGTTTTCAGTCCGTTGTCCAACTTTCCCGCAACGGACAACTTTAATATCCCGTTTGCCGTAATCCGCTCTTTATCGTTTTTGCCGATTTTGTTAAAATTGCAGGGTTATGTCCGGTTTACCTCGTCACACGGCGGAAACGTCCATTTTCGCACGCCCCCTCTGGTCGCTCACGCTCCTTTGCTGCCGGTTTCCCGCCGCCGTACTCTGCCTCTCCCTTTTGACCGCCGCCGCGTCTGTCTATTACTCCGCCGGACACCTCGGTCTCAAAATGTCCCGCCTCGATCTCATCAATCCCCACAGCAGTTTCAACCAACTCTGGCTCGATTACATCGACGAATTCGGCGACTCCAACGAAGTCATCATCGTTGCCGAAGGAAAAGATAATGCCGAAGTCATTCCCGTACTGAAAACACTTGCCGAAAAAATCGAACAGTTTCCCCGGCATTATCAGGGCGTGCTGCGCGGCATTGATCTTTCCGCCATTCACCGCAAAGGGCTGCATTACGTTCCGCTGAACGATTTGAAAAAAATCGAAAAATTCGCTGCCGGAGCCGCACAGATGCTTAACGGAAGAAGCAACAGAGGACAAATACCTGCCGCTCCGCCGGACATTGATGATGTATCCAATTTGCTCACCACGCTTGCCCAAAGTCATACCGAAGGCGATATAAATTATTTTGTTTTTCCCGTAAAAAACAGCCGGCAGCCCCCCGCTAACAGCGTAATCGGCTTCGTCCTCCTCCGCCTGATCAACATCGACAAAACGCAGTTTTCACAAGGAACGGAAGCGATTGACCAACTCCGCCGGATCGTTACCGATGTGCAGCGGGAACGGCAAAAAGATTGTCCCGACCTGAAAATCGGCTTGACCGGCATGCCGATCCTTGAAAGCGATGAAATGTCGTTAAGCAACGATGCGATGATGAAAGCGACTGTCCTTGCCCTGATCGGAGTCGGTGCCGTTTTTATGGCGGGATTCGGTTCGCTCCGGCATCCGCTGCTCGCCCTCGCCGCCCTGATGATTGCCTTTGCATGGACGATGGGCTACATCTCGCTGGCAGTCGGACATCTGAACATTTTAAGCATTGCCTTCGGTGCGATGCTTATCGGTCTCGGCACGGACTTCAGCGTTCACTATCTGGCGAGGTATCTTGATTTACGCCGCAACGCCGCACATTCTCCCGTTGAAGCACTCTGTCAAACAGCCGAACTGGTCGGTCCCGGCATTTTGACCGGCGCATTCACGACTTCAGCAGCGTTTTATGCCGCTTCCTTTGCCGAATTCACCGGCGTTGCGGAACTGGGAACCATTGCCGGCGGCGGCATTTTGTTTTGTGCCGTCACTACGTTTACGGTCTTTCCGGCACTGATTGTGTTGATTACACCGGGAAGCCGGAAGGATGCCGCGGCGGTTCCGTTTTCAGCGAAAGCCCCTTCTGGTCAGTTGATTGACATTTGTCCGGCATTGCAGCCGGCATTTGTCTTTCCGAAAATGACGCTCTTTCTCTTTGCCGTTTGTTTCGTTGCTCTTTTGCCGGGTATACCGAAGGTCTGGTACGATCACAATCTGCTCCACTTGCAGCCGGTCGGTCTGGAAAGCGTAGAACTCGAACAGCGGCTTTTGTCGCTGGACGTTGATAAAGGAGGCAAAAATGTTTGGTTTGCCCTGTCGATTGCCGACACGAAAGAAGAACTTTTGGAACGGAAAAAACAGTTCAGCGAAAAATATCCTGATTTAACAGTTGAAGAAATTGTTTCCTTTTTTCCCGAAGCCGAACCGGAAAGGATTGCCGTCATTAAAAATATCGCGGAAATGCTGCAAGGGATACCGGCAGCGGGACCGATTGCCGGTGCCGGCAATGTCCAAACACCGGCAGCACTTCTTCCCCGTTTGCAAACGCTCAAAGCGATGGCGGTGATTGATCCGCCTTCGGAAAAAGATTTGCCGCTGCCGCTGGTGGAGCGGTTCATCGGCAAACGGGGAAAGCATTTGATGCGGATTTATACGAAGGCGAACATTTGGGATATGGACGAAATGGAAAAGTTTGTCCGGGCGGTTCGGGACATTGATCCGCAAGCGACCGGCAGTCCGCTGCAAACGTATGAATCGTCCAAGCAGATGCGGCAGGGATTTATTTCGGCGGCATTTTATGCTTTCGGGGCGGTTGTGTTGTTTATTTTCGTGGATTTCCGCAGTATAACGGCAACAGCAGCTTCGCTTCTGCCGATGGTACTGGGTTTTGCGATGATGTTCGGGGTTCTCGGCTGGCTTGATTTGGCGTTAAATCCGGCCAATATGATTGTTTTGCCGCTTATATTAGGCATCGGCATTGATCATGGGGTGCATTTAATCCATGATTTCCGCAGCCGGCGTGAGCAGCGTTATAAGATTTCGTCATCAACGGCGGCGGCGATTTTGATTACATCGCTGACGACGATCATCGGCTTCGGCAGTATGATGATTGCGTCTCATCGTGGTTTGCAGAGTTTAGGCAGGGTGCTGGTGATTGGAGTGACGTGCTGCCTGATTACGTCGATTCTTGTTTTGCCGGTGATTTTGACGCTTTGGACGGGGCGGGACAAGGATGAGCCGATAAGCCGGAAACTGCCGGAAGAGGGGCAGCATAGGGAAACGGCAAAACGTTTGAAGCGTCGCGAGCCGGCGTGAATGCCCCCTATTGTTATTTTCGGAAAGCCGTGTAAAATTATACCGGTGTTTGTTTTGCTGCATGGACGCATAGATTTGCCTTGTTTTTGTGCGGCGGCGGCACGAAATTCAGCCCCGGTAGCTCAGTTGGTTAGAGCGGCGGACTGTTAATCCGTAGGTCCAAGGTTCAAGTCCTTGTTGGGGCGTTGTAGACAAAAGCCCGTAAAACGCTTGTTTTTACGGGCTTTTGTTATGTTCTTGCTATGTTTTTCTTGCTTTTTTCTGCTCTGCACCGCATTGTTTCGGGATTGTTTTCAATCAATCTTTTTACGGCACAATCAAAAAATGACACAAAAACGAATCGCAG
>JAIRPZ010000299.1 GCA_031256755.1 Planctomycetaceae bacterium | reverse complement strand
GCAGATGTCTGCAAAAAATTCCGGCGAGTCGTCATAGGAAATCTCCTGTTTGTTTAAGGGTGAAAAACTGATTTTAACACGAATACGAAAAGGGGTTAATATAACCGCTTTCCGGCAATCCGTCAACAGCGGAATAATTGATAATTGATAATTGATAATGGATAATTGAAAATTGAAAAAGAAGGAGTTCAACCGTACACGGTAATAACTCTTTTTAACATAATTATCAATTCTCCATTATCAATTTTCAATTATTTATTATTTGCCCGCCTGTCTGAATGCGTCAGCGTGGAATCGTCCCCAGTGTCAGCGATGCAATACCGAATGTCATCGGGAATATCCGAACAGCAGATACACCCAGTTGCCGAAGCCGATCCGCAGTTTTTTCCGGGCAGTCAAAAGCAAAAACACTATCGGGAAGGTATCGGTAAGCATGGTGCTGCGGACCGCTCCGAATCCCAACGAACATCTGTCCAAGCAACGGAAGGATAAACCGGAAATAAAAACCATAGCACTGTTTCACCACAGGCAGCACCGGCGTTGAAAATTCCAAAACCGCAACAGTACCGCCCGGTTTGCACACACGTACCATCTCCGCAAGCGTCCGCTGCGGATCACAAACATTCCGCAAACCGAAAGATACAGCAGCAACAGCAAATCGTCCGGTTTCAAAAGGAATACAAACGGCATCGCCCGCCGAAAAACGGACTTGCGGAAACCGTTTTGTTTTTTGTACAGCACGTTCCAGCATTTCCGTTGAAAAATCAATCCCGTAAAAATGACGGTTCAACGCATATTGTTTCCGTTTTAAGAACGCTATCGAAAGATCGCCGGTTCCGCAGCACACATCCAGTACGTCGCCGTCAATCGTCTGCGGATTCAGCAATTTCCGGGCAGTCATCCACCGCCAATGCCGGTCAATTCCCAAAGATAAAAGATGGTTCAGAAAATCATACCGCGGCGCAACGGCATCAAACATTTGCCGGATACGTTCAGGCGATTTATCAAGAGAATTTTTTTCACTCATCGTTTGCTGTATTTGTTTCCAGTGTTTTTGCAGTGTATTCCGTGTTACCGGATGAATCCAATCCGGTGCGATTTCGTTTGCCGGTTCGAGAACAAACCGGCGGTGCAGCATTTCAGGGTGCGGGATCGTCAAGTCCGCATCCTGCTGCATCTTGTCCGCATAGAGCAAAATGTCAATGTCGAGCGTCCGCGGTCCCCAGTGTTCGGTACGGATTCGTCCATAACCGGCTTCAATTTGCTGAAGAACCCGCAGTAAATCAACCGGCGGCAGAATCGTTTGCACGATTCCGGCGGCGTTAAGATACAGCGGCTGCCCGTCGGGACCGCCGACAGGTTCCGTTTCATACATTCGGCTCAATCGTACCGTTTTTATGCCGGCATGCGCCGCAAGCGTCTGCCATGCACTTTCAATAGTTTTCCGCCGGTCGCCTAAATTGGCTCCGAATCCTAAAAGAACCGGTTGAAAACGGAAATGAGATGGCAGCAAGTCTTGATGACGACAGGTAAGTTTTGATAACGGCTGTATCGGTATCCCTAAAATATGCCGATATTTACGGCGGTGTCAAGTCCGCCGCAACAAAACGGCACGTCAAAGTAAGTTAAGGAGTAAGTTTATTGTCTTGTTCCGTCAGTTGCCGGTTCATTGCGTCCAATTCTTTGTGCAGTCCGAAATGATTCAGCAGCGAGATAATCATCTGCCGCCGCTCCGGTTCCGAAGACGGCTGACGCGATAACTCCGCTGCCAACGCCTTTGCCTCGTCCAGCCGGTCAAGCGACAAATATAATTTTGCCAGTAAAATCCGGGAGTCGGTTTTGTCCCGCAGCCCCTTCAGCCGCATCTCCAAGACCGGTACTATTTTTTCCGTCTGATCGGTTTCCCGAAGCGATTTCACCGCATTTTCCAGCAGATACACGTCTGCCGTGAGCCGCCGTGTGTTCTGCAAAAACGCCGGATTCTGCAAAATACGCAGGGACGTTCTTGCCGCATTTTCTTTTTGCCGTTCTCCCTCCGCACGTAATTTGTACAATAACTCTGTCAGCAGCCGCTGATCCGATATTGTTACAATAAGTTGTTCAAGAATACGCTGTTCGTCTTTGCTGCGGTTGAAATGTTTAAGAACCGGCAGCAACGCTAATAAATCCTTATCCGGCAGCCGGTCATTCAAGAGGCGGTTCACCGCTTCTGTCCCGCGTTTCCACAACGCCGGTTCTGCCGTTTCCGTCTTTGCAAATTTAACGGCAAGATGAGCCGCAATCCATTCTCTGGCGGATACGTCCGAAGCCGTATTCAATTCAATGGAATCGAGAACGGCAACGGCAGCAGTATACTTTTGCAATTTGATATTCAGCAACGCCAATGCCAGTTTCTCGGACGATTCCAGTGCAGCGGTTTTCCCTTTCTTCTCCAGTTTTTCCGCCAGTTGCAGCAATTCAATGTCGGGACTCGGCTTAACCTGTTTTGCCGATGGCTGTTCGACCGGTTTCAGTAAATCGCCGAATGTCTCCGTCAAATGATTTGCCCAAGCACGTTCAACGGCTGCCGTGCTGTGCTTTTTTGTTTCTAAAAACAGCCGAAGCCGACCGATGCAGTTTTTACGCAGCGGAATGATTTTGTCTTCCTCATTTTTTGCAACAACAAATCGTGTTTTCGTATCCAATGCCCGGCAGATAAACAATGCACGAAAAAAGAATCGTTCAACATCCGAATCGTTCCTCGCCGGTGCCGGAATCAGATTGTAAATTGTGTTCCGGTCAATCGGTCTGTCTCCTTGCAGTTCATTCCGGTAAGATGCCAGCATACTTGCTTGTCCCCGTAATCGGGAAGAACCCGACAATCCTTGTGTGACAGGGGCATTCGTCTGCGGTTCAAATTCCTGCGGCTCCAAGTTGAATTCGGAAATTATTTGAAACGAAAAATCAAGAAACTGAAACAATGACCGCTCTAATTCGTTCAGCCGGATAATCTGATCTCCCTGAAACGTCAGTTGATGCACCGCATAAGGAGGATCAACACCGAGAAATGCCCGGACAAACTTCGGGTACTCGTCCTGCTGCGGCGAAACAAGATAATGGACGATATGATCACTGGTACGATGCAGTAAATTGATTTCCGGTTCGGTAAAAATATCGTAACGGCTGCTCGGTGCCGTTATACAATCGTGATTAAAAAAACAGGGAAAGAGACAATGACCGAATGCATTTTTTTCCTGCATATCCATCGCATCGGTCTGGACAGCGGCGAAAAATTTTCGGAAACGGTGAAACCGGTCTTCCATGGATTCATAACCGGACAATTCCATAAACAAAATCAAGTCCTCATTCACCGGCTGCGGCAATGAACCAAACCTTTCGGCAAACCGGTTAGGATCCTGATTGATTTGCGAGACCATTAACGCATCCAGTGTTTGCAAGTCCGCTGACCGATGCTGTGAACGTAAAATCCATTGCAGCACCGAATAACGGCTTGTCCAATGATAGGACATCTGACCGCTTTGCCGTTTCCAAAGCAGCATGAGTTTGTCTGTTTTTTGGGCAAGCGTCAGCGGCGTGCAAACATGCGGATTCTGACTTTCCTTGTGATCGGAAACCGACTGTTTGACAAGATAGACGGCGGTATTGATCATTTTGCCGCGTTGATCCGCATTGATCGGCGGCAGTTTTTGCTGATGACAATAATTATCAAAAATCTGCGACAACTCTGCCGAAAGCCGGGCATCGGAATCTGCCGTGTGCAGAAACCGCCGGGCAACCAGTTCGCAGATACTTTCTGTAACAAGAATTTGAAAGAGCGGTTCGTCCCAGTCCGTATTCTCTGAATTCAGCGCAATTTTACGTGTGATCTGCCACAGGGTCTTTTGGCAGACGTTTTGATCGATTTGCCGTTTCAGCATGCCGTCCGGAAAAAAGTGTTCCTGACGATCAGAATTGCAAAGAGACATAAGACCCCGTTCAAAACAAATCCGCTCAACCAGCACATCTTCGTTTTCGGAATCCGCCGGAAACATTGCACGTATTTCTTCGATTTTGTTACGGAAATTATGCCGAATTTCCGTATCCGCTTTCGATACTGTAAAGTCCTTATGGGCGGCTTCCCGCAGCAGAAAAAAGAGGACAATGAACCGGGCTTTTTGATAATTCGGCACCGCATAAGACATATCATAAACCGAATGACGGCTGCCCCCTTTGAAATGTGTTGTCTTGCTGAAAATCATTCGGAACACCGCATCAATATGGGCTGTCCAAAAATTTTCCACCGCAGCGGCACCCGCCGGCTTCGGTTCGGCAATGTTCAGCGACCGGAATTCTTTGACCAAATGTTCAACCGGTTTATTTTGACAGGATTCGATAATAATTTTCCGTAACAACAGATTCCAATTTTCTGTCTCATGAACTTCCAGAAAGTCCAAAACCTGCGTCACCGCTTCCCATTCCTGCCGGACAATCATTTTGTCGATCATTTCATACCGTTTTGCCGTATCGTTTTGCCGCAGCACCTGATCGAGAAACAGTTTTTTCGCCAGCGTCATATTGCCGGTCTTTTCGTAAAGATGAAACAAATGATCCTGTTCCGCCAAGTCGTTTATTTTTTGACAAACCGCTTCCTGATACCGGACAGCAGCGGCGGAATTTTCCATACTTTCTGTTACAGAAACAAGTTCGCGAAGAACCCAAAGCATTTGTTTGTCCGCATCTTCTTTGTTTCCTGCCGGCAGTTCCAGCATTGTTTCCAGTACGGCTTGGGCTTCTGCCGGTTCGTTATCGTTGCGGTGAACTTTGACGAGGGCTTGCAGCGATTCCCAGCGGTGTTCATAGTTCATGCTTTTTTGTTTCAATAAATCAGTCAGTTCCGACTCTTTGCCGAGTTGATGATATTCCTGCGACAATGTTTCGATGACGGAAAGTTTTGCCGTTGTGTTATCGAGAATGTCGTAAAGCCGCCAGAACAGTTCGATGGACTCTTCGCGCCGGTTCGCTTGGGACAGCGTCTGCGCCAATACACGCAGAACATCCGCATTGCCCGGTTCGTAAGTCAATGCCTGCTGCAACAGTTTCACCGCTTCGTCCCGCTTGTTCACGCTCAACAAAAGGTCGGCAACATACCGCAGCCGCCCGGCATTTTCCGTGCCGCGTCCCAAAAGTTGTTTACTCGTTTCAACAGCTGCCTGCACTTCGCCCCGCTGAATATAAAGGTTCACTAATTGCTGCCGGTACTCGCCGGCTCGCACCGAATCTTCCTGCACGAGTTTTTGATACAATTTTACCGCCTCTTTGGAATTGCCGGTCTGCACATACAAACCGGCGGCAAACCGCAGAAGCGGCGGCGTTTGCTTTAACTTCAATGCTTTTTCAGAAACGGCAGCGGCAGACGGCACTTTCCTGTCCTGACCGGATTGAGACGATGCCGCCTGCTGATAGAATGCCGCAAGCGTCCAAAGCGTCCGGTAATTTTTCTCTTTTTTTGTTTCATAAATTTTAACGGCATCGCCTGTTTTCTGCAATGCCGTTAAAAGATTGACCGTTTGCTGCAAAAAGACCGAAAATTGTTCATCGTCCGCGATCCGTTTTTCCGTTTTGTCAAACACTTCGGCAGCGGCACTGATATTGTCGGTCCGCAGCAGCGATTCAATGTACCGGAGTTGCAGAGCGGAATCATCAGGGGCGGCATCGGCTGATTCTTTTAATATCTTCTGCGCTTCGGCGGCATAGCCGAGTGTCAGTAAAAGATTGCCGGTCTCTTCGCGGCTGCGTACATTCAGCGTCTGATCTTCCGGCGGCAAAAGCGTTTCCAATACTTTCTGCCTGTTTTTCCGCTGATGATAAAACATGGACAAATATTCCCGGTAAGCAAAATCATCAGGACGGAGTTCCAATGCTTTTTTGTAACAATTTTCCGCCTCATCAAACAGATTGTTTCGGAAAAATATTTCCGCCGCCTGAACAATCACAGCGGGATCATCCGGTGCGCTTTCAATAATCCGGTTCCAGATTTTGACGGCTTCGGCTTTCCGTTCCGTTTCGGGCAAATCAGGATTTTGTCGCACGGTGCTTCCCCATTGGGCAAGGTATTCAATTTTGTCCGGTTCGATTTCGTTTACCGCTTGAAATTGGCTGATTGCCGCCGCATAATTTTTCCGTGCGATGAAAACATCAATCAATGCAAGACGAAGCGGAATATGGGACGGATTTTTTTTGACGGATTCCGTCAAAAGTGTTTCCGCTTCGTTGTCCCGACCGGTTTTTTGTAACGTTTTCACAAGACGGAAAACCGAACCGGTATCGTGCGGTTCGGTTTCGATCCGCTTCCGGTAAAATCCGATTTGCCGGTTCGTGTTCCGGCTGCGGTCAAAAATCCTGTCAATCCGGTCGCGGACCGTATCGGCGAGGTAATTTTCCGTATCAAGAAGTCCGAGCAGCGCATCAAGATCGGCAAGGGCTTCTTCGTCCCGATTCAGCCGGATTTTTATATCCGCAGCGGCAAGCGAAAACCGGATACGGTCGAAATCGTCTTCGGTCATTTTGATTAACCGCTGATATTGTTTCAAGGATTCATCCAGTTTGCCGTCAAATTCAAGCATTTCGGCAAGTTGCACCGGAATATCGGGATCATTGGGAAAAAGACCGGTCAGTTTATTCCATGTATTGATTGCTTTTTCCGAATGACCGAACCGGTGATAAGCCGAAGCCAGAGTTTGAAGCATGGCGCGCTGATCGTTTTTGTTACGAAATTCTTTGATTTCGGACAGTTTTTTTTCAAGAAGTGCCGCTGCTTCATGATATTTCCGCTGATGAATCAAAAGTTCCGCAAGGTAAAGCGGCGGCAGAGGATTTTGCGGATCGAGTCCGGCAGCGGTTTGATAAGATTTCACCGCGGCATCGGTGTTCTTCCGGCGTTCCGCAACCAAAGCGAAGAGCAGGTGAGCGGCCGCATCGTCAGGATGTTTTTCCGCAGCGGTTTGACAATCGCGGTAAAAAACTTCGCTTTGTCCGATGTCAAGATAGTGATTGTAAACCTTATCAAAGGCGGCACCGCGTTTCGGCAACTGTGTAAGAATGGTCCGATACTGACGGATGACATCGTTTTCACTGCCGGTTTCTCCTTCTGCAAAGAGCAGCGCGGGCAGAGGCAGCATCAGGCAGACAAGTAAAATAAGTGTCCGAACATGCGTCATGTTCATTGCGGCATTGTTTATTGCGGTGTTCAACCGGTGTTGTGATTGATTTTTGTCAGTATAACCGGAATTGCCCCCTATTGCAAACAAACTGTCCGGCGGGTTATAATGGTTTTTTACAAAGCGATTCCCAAAAACCAAACACCGGCGATCTATGCCGCAAGAGCCGCAAAATTCCAATCGAAACAACACTCAACGCCCCGCTAACAAACGGCGGAGCCGGATTGATTCCTTCCGCTGGGACTTCGTTCCCGAAGATTTACCGAATCCTGCCGCCGGCTTTGTGCCGCCGGCAAAGAAGAAAAAACTCAAATTAGACGACAATTACAGGCAGCCGGAAAAAAAGAAAACAGACCGCCAGCCGCCGAAAGGAACCGCAAGAACAGCAGGTCTGTCCCCTCCCGCCGAACCGTCGGCGAAACCGCATCAGTCCCGTAAACGTACCCGCCGGAAAACGGCCCTGCCGCATGTCAGTCCCGCACTGATCGATGAAAATGATGAAGAATTGCGTCTTCCGAGTTACGGCAGAACGCCGGTGCCGGATGACGATGAACTTCTGTTGCCGCCGCCGAAACGGACGGAACCGCTGCGGACAAAACCGCCGAAACAAAAACCGCCGCAGGCGGAGCCGCCTGCCGAAAGTCAGGAGTCAAGACCGCCGGGTTTACAGCATCGGGAACAAATGGTTTGGGACCCCGACAAATTGCAATACGTCCCGCTGGTGACGAAAAAAGAAAAACGGACAGCCGGCGAAACCGCAAGCCGGAAAAATATCGCCGTGAAACATCCGCTTGATGCGGAATCCTCCCGACCGCTGCCGAAAGAACAGCGTCCCCCCCGACAGACACCGCCGCATTCGCCGAAGCGGAAACAGCGTTCCGCCAAACCGCTGCCGCCGCTGTCTCCTTCACCGAACACTCCGCCGGAATTACCGCAAACAACGAAAGACGGAACGTTCAAACCGGAACGGCGGACGGAAAAAGAAGCCGGAATGCCGGAAAGACGGCAGAAAAAACAGGAGCAAGAGCGTTCACATCCGCAGAAAAAAACAAGCGGTGTTCCCGCTCATAGCAGCAGCGGCAATTTTCCGGCAAAAAAACGGGAAAGAGTTCAGCGGGATGACAGCCCCCGTCCGGTTGAAATGGAACCTGTCAAAACGGCAGCCGTTCAGCGGGGCGGCGGTTTGAAGGAAGGCGATAGCCAAATGCCGTACCGGATGCGGTATAAGGCAAAATTTGTCGAATCGGCGCGTCCCGACCCGGCGGACATCGAATCCGAAGCGAGCGGTTTTGCCGAACTCGGTGTGTCCGAGACCATGCTCGAAGCGTTAAAAGTTGTCCGGTATCTCGAACCGACACCGATTCAATCCGGCGTTTTCAAGAAAGTCCAAGCCGGTACGGATTTAATGGGGCAGGCACAAACCGGCACCGGAAAGACCGCCGCCTTTTCCATTCCGATTATCGAAGGCATCGAAACATGTCCGCCGGGCAGCGACCCGGTCGCCCTGATTCTCGTGCCGACACGGGAACTTGCGGTGCAGGTTCGGGACGAAGCGGAACGTCTCGCCTACGGTCGGGAAGTCCGTATCACCGCTTGTTACGGCGGCAAACCGCTCGGCAAACAAATCGCCCGTTTGAAAGAAGGCATTGACATTGTTGTCGGTACACCGGGCAGAATCCTCGACTTAATGAACCGCGGGGCGTTGTCGCTGAATGCCGTCCGCTGGGTTGTGCTGGACGAAGCCGACCGGATGCTCGACATCGGTTTCCGTCCGCAAATCGAAAAAATCCTGCGCCGCACGCCGCAAGACCGGCAAACGCTGCTGTTCAGTGCCACACTGCCGCAGCCGGTTGTCCGCCTTGCCGAGCGGTATATGAACTCGCCGGAGGTCTTGGATTTTTCCAATAAAAGCGTTGCCGTTGATACGATTGACCAGTTTTACGTCACGGTTGACCCGGAACGGAAATTTGACGCACTCGTTCATCTTCTGAAAGAACAGGAGCCGAAACAGGCAATCATTTTCACGCGTACCAAACGCGGTGCTGACCGTCTTGCCCGTCTGCTGTCGAAACATTTTTCCAATCTGGCGGCGATACATGGCGACCTGGCGCAATCCGACCGGGACCGGGTGATGGCGCAAGTCCGTGCGGGTTCGCTTCGTTATCTGGTGGCAACGGACGTTGTCGGGCGCGGCATTGACGTTTCCGGCATTTCGCACATTATCAACTACGACATTCCGCAATTCTGCGATGATTATGTTCATCGTGTCGGGCGCACCGGACGGATGGGGCGGGAAGGTGTGGCGTTCACTTTTGTGACGGCGGAACAGGGTTCGGAACTGACGCGGATTGAAATGCGGATTGACAAATTATTGAAGCGGGCGGATTTGCAGGGTTTTGAGGCATTTACGAAACCGCATGACCCGAATGTGACGCTGGGCGAAGAAGAGGTGACGGAACCGCCGAAACCGGTTTTCGGCAAACGGGTACGGAAAGTGCGGAAAGCCCTGTGATGACCGCTGTTTTGCCTGCGGAAACGAAGAGGCGGCTTGAAGTGAATGTGTTTGATACACTTATGCCGCGCCAATTTCCCCCGCAATAGAACAATTTTCGTCCTTTTCGTTTTCCGCTGTTGACAATTCTCCGGCTTCAGGGTATACTTCCTATGTATACGTCACGTCGGCGTAGTTATTTTTTTATCTCTTTATGAAAAGGAGAAATACCATGCGTACAAAAATTTTGACACCGGTTCACGGAATCACCGGCACAACCCTTACAAACGCTCCCATGCGTAGTAAAATAGGCAAAAGAACGGGGGGGGGGGCTATTTCGAAACAGCGTTAACAGTGTAAGCACTGTTTCCCGCCCATATGCCCGCTCTTTGGGCTTCACTTTGGTCGAACTCTTGGTCGTGATCGCCATTATCGGCATGCTCATTGCACTACTCTTGCCCGCCATCCAAGCCGCACGCGAGGCCGCACGGAGAATGCAATGCCAGAACAACCTCAAGCAACTCGGTCTGGCTATGCACAATTACCACGATGCCAAACAGGTTTTTCCGCCCGCCGTTTTGCTGCAAACCAGAGGGCTGAAGAATGCCCAAGGTAACTACATAGGTGATTGGCGTAACGAAGGGCATGTGAACAACAATACTGTCCGCGGTTCGCTTTCTTGGGCAACCCTTCTTCTCCCTTTCCTTGAACAAGCCGGTCTTTATGACTCAGTTTATCAGGTTATTTCCAATGCCACCTATACCGCAGCGGCACCCGGAACCCATGAAGCAGTCGGCTCCGCAATCAAACTCGATGTCTATTGCAACGGTCCGCTCGCATGGCATCCCGCTCCCAGCAATCCCTACAAGAATAAACCCGCTTACACCGCCGTATCAGTGTTTTGCTGCCCCTCCTGTCCTGCCGGAGTCAATACCGAACACTTTCAGGTTTATGGCAATGCCGATAACCAAGGGACAGTTGTCGACGGTCCCAGAAAACTCGGCAAGTTGAATTACAACGTCTACATCGGTAAATGGGACGTTGATTCGCAATGGACAAAGTATGACGATTTCGATAATTCAACATCCGCCGCTATTCTCTATCCGAACAGCAAAACCGATATGGGAATGATCACGGACGGGACAAGCAATACGCTGATGTTCTGCGAAGTTCACGGCAGAAATTCCAAAAAGGATGACAGTCAGGCAAGTATCTGGATCGGCGGCGGCAATCTCGCCGGTTGGACACGAGGCAACGGTGAGGTTGTAAAGTACACCGGCGGCA
>JAIRPZ010000254.1 GCA_031256755.1 Planctomycetaceae bacterium | reverse complement strand
ATTTTCGACCCGCACGGCATCTTTCACTTCACAAGTGAACAAATACTGGTAAATATTGTCTTTCGATTTACCGGTGATGTTGTTATATTCTTTCAAACGCCGTTCAAGATCATTCGTCTTGCCGATTTTGCATCTTGACGGCTCTAACGATGCCTGAACAATATAAATGTACTGTTTCGGTTTGCTCTGTTCCATTTTATGTCTTCCGTTTTTTGTCCGGTTTGCAATGCCGCCGCAACGGAACTCGTAGACACCGGAAAACTCTTCAATTATACCGGAAAATCAGCACTGTATACTCTGCGATTGATTATTTTCTCAAACCGGTACCAATAAGCAAAATCAGAAGTAATGCCGACAATGCTTCTCTGATATTTAATTTTGATTGTCCGCTGCGGCGTTCTTCAAATTCGATAGGGATTTCTGCAAATGCCGCGCCCAATTTTTTCAGCCGGAACAGCATTTCTTCCAAAAAAGCATAGCCGGCGGCGATGATTGCCGTCCGATCCCATTTCCGCAGTAAAGCAACACGGCAGCAACGGAAAGAACCGCTGTTATCACGGGTTTTTAATCCGAGTACCCATCGGGCATAAAAGTTGATTGTCCGGCTCATCATCTTTCGCGGCAAAGACCAACCCCTGATTTTGCCGCCCGGTACATATCGCGAACCGATAACAACATCAAAACCTTCTTTGGCCTTATTCAGCATTGCCGGCAAAAATCGCGGCGGATGACTGCCGTCGGCATCCAAGTTGATAAAAAAATCGTATCCTCCCGTTTCCGCATAATCCATCGCGGCCAGAATAGCACTTCCAAGCCCCATTTTGCCCGGACGCTGCAACAACTTCAAACGGCTTTCCGACTTTATCCGTTCACGAACCCAGTCGGCTGTTCCGTCCGGCGAAGAATCATCAACGACAAGAATATCTGCTTCAGGAATCATCAAAAAAATTTGCCTCGTCAATTCGGGCAAATTTTCCCGCTCGTTGTAAGTTGCCAGCGAAATCAAAATTTTAGGCATATAAACAAGGACGAAACGGACTAACCCTTTCCCTTGCCTTGTTTCTTTCCGGCATCTTTCGCTTTGGCAGCAGGCTGTGCCTTGGGTTTGATATTCGCAAGAACCGCCTTCTTTCGGGACCCCATTTTGTTTTTAACAACCGGCTTTCTCCCCGGTAAAAGATCGGCTTTACCGCCGGCGGCTTCGATTTTTCGCTTGGCCTCCGCTGAAAACACATGGGCTGAAACATTAACCGGTTTCTCAATCCCGCCGAGCGACAAAACTTTCACCTTATCGTAGGCACCTTTGATGAGTCCTTTTGCTTTGAGGATTTCCGGTGTAACTGTCTCATTGCTGCCGAAAAACGCATCAATATCCCGAAGATTGACAACGGCAACAACATCGGCAAATTCTTTGTTGTTGAATCCCCGTTTCGGAATTCGGCGGACAAGCGGCATCTGCCCCCCTTCAAAGACAGGATTCATCGACGATCCTGACCGGGACCCCTGCCCTTTATGACCGCGTTGACTGGTCTTACCGCGTCCCGAACCAATACCGCGACCGACACGGCGGGACTCCTTGTGGGCTATTGCCTGAGAGTTAATTTCGCAAATATTCATGACTGTAATAACTGCTTGGATAATCTGGATATTTAGGTCAGGGAAACACCGCGAAGCCGTTCAACTTCGCCTTGTGACCGCAAATTCATTAGAGCGGCAATCGTCGCCTTGACCACGTTAGTCGAATTGGAAGTCCCGAAACTTTTGGTCAAAATATCCCGAATTCCGCATGCTTCGCAAACCGCACGCACAGCGGCACCGGCAATGACACCGGTTCCGGGACTTGCCGGCACGAGAACAACCCGCGCGGCTCCGAAATTGCCGGTAATTTCATGAGGAATCGTCGTTCCGTTCAATTGGATCGGTTTTAATTTCCGGGTTCCGTCTTTGACAGCTTTATCAACGGCGGGAGGAACTTCGTTGGCTTTACCGTAACCCCAGGCAACGCGCCCGCTGCCATCGCCGACAACAACCATTGCCGCAAAACTGAACCGGCGACCGCCTTTGACAACGGCAGCGCAACGCTTAATTTTGACCACTTTATCGACAAGACCGCCTTGTGTTGACTCTTCGTTTGCCATAAACCTATTCTATCGAAACCCGATTTTCTGATGCGTATTTTATCTCGGTACTACAAACAGCGGTATTTTAACGGGATCGCAAGAAATGTCAACTCCCCCTGCGGAGTGAAATCCCGCTCGAACATTGACGGCAAAAATCAGGAATTTTCCAGAGAAACCGCTTCTTGTTTTTTACCGCCATTCTTTACCGCCGTGGTTTGCCGTTGCTTTTTTGCCGCAAAAAGTTAGGATTTCCTCGTTTTCTGCGTGCTGTCCGCTCTGAACGATGAATTGTAAACTTTTCGCTTGCGAGATATTCCGCCGGGAAATCGAATCGGTTCTGACCGAAGTTTCCTGCCGGATTCCGCACAGCATTGATGCCGAATTTCTTCCGCAATCCCTGCATTCTGCCGGAAGAGTCCGTATGAGTAAGCGTCTGCACGAAGCCGTTGCGTCGGTTAACGAAGAAAATTACGGGGCGGTTTTATTGTGCTATGGTCTTTGCAGCGGCGGCATTGCCGGACTTTCAACAAAAAAAATTCCTCTTGTCGTGCCGAAAGCCCATGACTGCATTACTCTTTTTCTCGGCAGCCGGGAACGCTATATGGATTATTTCCTGCAAAACGGCGGTACTTATTTTATTACGGCCGGATGGGTTGAACAGGATCGCGGTTTGCAGTTCGGAACGGAAATTATGCCGCACTATTCCAAACTGATGTTCATTGAAACGGGACTGGAACCGGACGGTTCTTTTGAGCATCATACTGCGGAAATTGCCGGAAGACGCGGCTGGCAATTTGAAAAAGTCCGCGGTGATCTTTCCCTCATCCGCCGTTTGATTGCCGGGGACTGGAACAGCGATTTCCTGATCGTGCCGCCCGGCAACAAAATCCAATACGCTTATGATGATGAGGTGATAAGGTAAGAAAGAACATTGCCGGACGGTCTCGAAAATATCACTTGTTTTTTACAGAAACACGCGTACTCCGCGGTCAAACAAATTGCTGAAAGAAACGCTACAATAGTGCTGTTAAAATCACCGTGTCAAACCGCTGTAAATGGATTCCGCCGGTACGGAATTGCCGATTGATGTCCGAAACCGTTCATAAATCCGTGATGCCCGGAGAAGTGCTTGACCTGCTGACTTCCCGCAGCGGCAAAGTTTACATTGACGGAACGCTCGGCGGAGGCGGACATACCGAATCCCTTTGCCGGTACAGCAAAGATGTCCGGGTGATCGCTTTTGACCGCGATATCGAAGCGATTAACCGCACGGAAAAACGATTGAGATCGGTTTTTGCCGGTACAGATCCGTTTCCCGTCCGTTTTGTTCATGCGGATTACCGGTTTTTCGAGGACGCTCTGGATTTGCTGAACATCGAAAAAATTGACGGTTTTCTGCTTGATCTCGGCTTGTCAAGCGATCAACTTGCCGATGACAGCCGCGGATTCAGTTTTGATTCGGCAGGAAACCTTGACTTGCGGTTTGATGTTTCCGAAGGTCTCTCGGCCGCCGAAATGCTGGCAAGGCTGCCGGAAAAAGAAATCAGCCGGATTCTTTATGAATTCGGCGAAGAACGCCATAGCCGAACCATTGCCCGGCGTATTGCCGAATGTCGGAGATCAGGGCAGCCCCTCCAAACTGCCCGGCAATTAGCAGATTTAGTCCGCGAATGTGTTCCGAAGTTTTGGAAAACCAAAGGCAGAAGCATCGATCCGGCGACCAAAACTTTTCAGGCATTGCGGATCGCTGTGAATGATGAATTGAACGCATTAGCGGAAACGCTGCGGCGATTGCCGAACCGGCTGGCACAAGGAGGCATTGCGGCGGTGATTTCGTTTCATTCTTTGGAAGACCGCATCGTCAAAAATACTTTTCGGGACGACCCCCGCTGGCAGCCCCTCACCTCCAAACCGGTCACGGCATCAGAAGCGGAAGTGAGCCGAAATCCTCGCAGCCGCAGTGCCAAATTGCGTGCGGCTCTTTTGGTATGAGACGTATCCGGCAAGTTTCTCCGGCGGTAATTCTTGCGTCATTTCCCCTCAAAATCGTCAAAACCGGTGCCATTTGACGCGGCGTACAGTTTGTTTTTTTTTTGCCATTTGTGGGTTGTTTTTTTATTACGGCAACCTATAATACCGCACGCACGGAAGCAAAAAATGCTCATTTCGCGTGAAATGAACGTGAAAATACGAAGGATCGGTCAAGTTTACCCCCTTATGAACCCCTTGTAAGAAAGGAAAAAAATCATGAAAACTTCATTGATGACCGCGAAACGCAGTTTCGCAGCAATTTTACTGTGCCTCGCCGCCGTCTTTGCCGGCTGCAAAGGCGGTGAGGATGTCCCCAAGCCCGACCCCAAAGACGGTACTGTTTCCGTCACCGGAACAGCCGTTGTGGGTCAAACTCTCACGGCAAATTCTGTCCAAGCCGACTTCCCCTTCACCGGTGATTTTACTTGGGAATCGTCCGCGAGCGGAGCAGCAGCGGCAACGGACTGGACACCTATCAGCGGTGCAACCGGTGAAAACAAGAACCAGTTGACACTTACGGACTCCCTTAAAGATAAATACGTCCGGGCAACAAGAACGAATTCCAACAACAAAAAAGTATCAAGCGATGC
>JAIRPZ010000224.1 GCA_031256755.1 Planctomycetaceae bacterium | reverse complement strand
TTTTTAGCGGCGCAAGACCCGGCGTGGCAGGGACTTGACCGTTGCCGGGAACGGGACGAGTGCTGCGAAAAACTCCGAAAACTCGGCATTGTCCGGTCATAACGGCTTGTGCCGGTTTCGTGCTGTCGGACATGTTCGAGGACACAAGGATTGACCGAAATCCGGCGGCTTTTTCGTGATTCCCCGCAAATCACAATCATTGCATCATATCATACAAGGATTCACAGGATTTAACAGGATTTCTTTCTTTATTTTCTGTCTCCCGCCCGTTACTCTCCTGTAAATCCTGCTCATCCTGTCAATCCTGTTAAAAAAGAAATTGAGAGCGGCGAAAATATCTTGCCCGCTCTTTGACATCCTGCCGGACATCGGGTAGAATACAGAAGAACTGCTTACAAATCCTGCAAAATTCAGTTATGGCAAAATCACGAGCATTAGACAAACGGCGAAAATCCGTGCGAAGCATCCGCAAAATCACCCGGACAATGGAACTTGTCGCCACCGCCCAGTTCAAAAAAGCAATGGAAAAAGCCGTTGCTGCCGATGCCTACACCAAACGGCTTGTCGGTCTCGTTCACGACCTCACCGAAAGCGGCGAACCGCTGATGCACCCGCTTCTATCAGAACGGAAACAAGACCGCTCCCAAAAAGATGTGACTCTCCTCGTTTTAAGTGCCAATCGGGGAATGTGCGGCGGTTTTAATGCCGGTGTCATGCGGCTGGCGGCGAACCGGCTCAAAAGTTTCCAAAAAGATTACGCCGGCGTGTCGCTGGAGGTCTCCGGCAAACGGGGAATCTCCGCTTTCCGGTTCCGCGGCACAAACATTGACCAGTCCTATACGGAATTGCAGGACAAGCCAACTCTCGATCAAATCAGCAAATTAGCCGATCACTACCTCGAACTGTTTATCACCGACAAAATCGACCGGCTTGACGTTTGTTACACAAAATTTGAATTGATCAGCAAGCAATACGCCGTCATCGAAACACTTTTACCGATTACGGAACTGACCGTTGAAGGCGATGTCAACGCCATGAAAGACGAGCAAAGTGCGGACTTGAAAAAGGCGGCTCTTGTCAAAAAAGCCGATCAGGTTACGGCAGACGGCACAGATAAAGGGGTTGCCGGTCTGAAAGCACGCGGAAACCACAATCTGTTTGAGTTCCTGCCGTCAACGGAAAGTATTTTGGAAGAACTGATTCCGAAAGCGTTCAAAGCGAAATTGTTCAAGTGCTTTCTTGATTCGGCTGTCAGCGAACAAATTGCCCGTATGGTGGCGATGAAATCGGCAACGGAAAGCGCGGACAAAATGATCGGCTTGCTGACAACATCGTACAACCGGGCGCGGCAGTCGCAGATCACCAACGAAATCCTTGAAATTATCAGCGGAGCCGACGCTCTGGCGAATTAACAGGACCAACGCAAGAAATCACCGTGTCCAAGTTAACGGAATCACGCCGTTTGATTGGTACCAACTGTAATTCAAGTACATGATAATAACCGCCGTCAGCAGAAAAGCGGCGGATAATCCTAAAAACAGCGTGTAAATATCCGCCGGTACTTTCTGTTTCGGCGGTTTGGGCGTTTTCGGTGCTGCCGGTACACCGCCTTTGCCGGTGTCGGCAGTATCTGCCGGTTTTTTTTTCTTAAATAAAGCCATTATTGATGAATGTGAAATCTGAAAACGAGGAAAGGAAACCGGTGTCAGGGTGCCGCAATTTCGTTTACGTCAATGTACTGCACTTCGTCCGCAACTTGTACTGTTCCGCGCCGGTAGTCCGCCAGAACTTTGGCAACGGCTTTGTCCGGCGCCGTTTCGATCACCTCCACTTTGCCGACATACGCAGACCGCCCTTCGCGGTTGCGGACAACGTCTAACTGATGTCCTTTGGCAATGCCGGAATCCGAACCAACGGATATTTCAACCATTCCCTTCGGACGGACAACCGTAATGATGCCGCAAATTCCCGCCGGCGGCTGTCCCGAATAAATGCTCGGCTCCGGCTTAAGATTATGCTTCTTTAATACTTCCACAACATTCCGGTAATCCTTGGCTAACTGCGCACTGACGGACTGGTAGGTCGTTACCTGCAACGCATAACTATGAACCTGATCGATTGTTTGAACCAACTCCGAAGCCATTGCCGACCATTGCTGCTGGGCTTTGAACAGAGCCGCACTGGCTCCGTCTAACCGGTCACGAAGCCGTCCAAGCGTTTCGTGTGCCGCTGCGGTGGCGGCGACTTCGTTCTGTAAATTTTTTTGCAATTCCGCATTTTCGGCAACGAGTTCTGTGTTTTCTTTAAGCAGCGATTCCGTTTTTGTATTGAGCGCATTACGGTGTGCCGTCAAAACCTCGTTTTCGAGTTTCAATGCCGTTTCCAAAGCACTTTTGGCTTTCTCCAAATCCTTCAGTTGCTTCTCTTTGGATTGAAGTTCAACGGTCAACGCATCGGCTTTCTTTTTCCAATTTTCATGAGTTGCGTACAGCACCACGGCAAACGACATAAACACGATGCTGACGATGAACACCAAAACGATGAGTAATCTTCCGAGGTCTTTCATAATTTCACCTGTTGCTTGCCGTCTAAACGGTTTCCGGTGCGGACAATTTTATCGATTTTTTGCAGAGCGGTCAACAGAGAACCGCCGTTCTCTGTCCTTATCGGCATTTTTTGCCTATCTTGTGCAGTTTTCTTGTTTTGTTTACTTCGTTTCTACGCTGTCAAAAACGGCAAATCAGCCGCAAACGGCATAACCGGCACAGCCGCAAATCAGGTTACGGACGAGCGGGCAATCCGATCTTCAAGATTCGGGCGGAAAATGGTCAAAATTAACAGCGGCAGATACCATGCCATATACAAACCGCCTTGGTAGATTTGCCAAAATTGCACACCGATCATCAATAATGCGGACCCGGCAATCAGTGCGGCAAGGTTTTTCCGCTGCGGCACCGCAAACATTCCGAAACAAACCGTTCCGAAAACGGCAATGACCGGAAGGCGGAAAAACATGTCATCGGTTTTCCAAAAACCCTCCGGGCTGCCGAAGACAAGGAGTGCCGTTTTCCCCGCCATGTGGAACAACTGTTCAAAAAAGGTTCCGTATTGCGGCGGAGAAAACAGGAGCAAAAGCGAAAAGACCGCCGTTGCCGCAACGGTGCCGGTCAGAAACCGGAACAATCCCTTCTGTTGATAAAAACTGCACCAAAGCGGGATCAGCCAAAGCGGATAAAAAACCAATGCGGCTGCCACCCCGATTCCCAGACCGGAAAAAAACGGGCGGCGGTAGAAGGCGACGCTTCCGAGTATCAATGCCGCCGGTAAAACGTGATCCAGCCGGGCAATCATTTGGTTTGCGTACGGATGTAAAAGATACAGCATGGCACACGATATACCGGTCTGAAAATTGCCGAAATGACGGTAGCCGATGTAGATTAACGCCAGCACAACGGACAAATGACCGGCGATGATCAGCATGGTTATCAGCACCCATTGTCCCAGCGGCGGGTGTTGCGCTGCCGTATTGGCTGTATTGGCACCGGCATTTCCGGCGGCAGGCGGCGGGAGGAGCGAAACCGGTTCCGTCTGATGGCTTCCGATCACCGCAGGGATTTCTTCCTTGAGAATGTCGGTCTTGAAATCGGCGGTTTTGGAGTCGGCAGACCGTACCGGCTGTATCTCTTCTGACCGGACAATCTCGTTTTGTATTTTCGGAGAAGCGGCAAAGACAAGGTTTGCGCGTTCTGTCAGGACAAGAAACGGGCGAAAACCGGGGGGCATATTTTCCCATGCAGCGGAGGAAACGGTCAGTGTATCCGGGTTCATTCCGAATTTTGTGTGAATATGCCGGGCGGTGAGAATCTGTTCCAGCCGGACAGTCCGCACGGTATCCATCGGGTTTCCCCGATTGACGATGAGGGCGGCAATCAGAAAAAAGACAAGGAAAAAACATGAAAATGCCAATCCGCTGGACGACAGATTCGGGTCAAGAAACGGACGGCGGATCATCACGAAATCAAAAAAGAGGCGGACGGCAAGAAGGGACTGTACGGCGAAAAACCAAGTATAACCGTTGGCAACATGCTGACCGGCAGTGTCCGGCATAGCAAGCAGCAGCAAGCCCGGAGTGAGCAAAATGATGCAAAAAATATCGAGATTCCGCACGCTCCAAAAACGGTTGAATCGGAAAAACACCGTCAATACGATAATAGACGACACGTAAAACCATGTCGTCGGCAGCATTTCATATTGAACAAACGAAGTCGGCACAGAATGAATAAGGGAAAAGTGAACGCGGCATTTACCGGCGGCAGACCGTATTATGTACCGTATTCATCGGAATTTGTCAATAGGCAAGTTCTGTTTGTGCCGCATTTCTGTATCAATGACCGGCTGCTGCAAAACCGGCGGGAACGTATTTTGTCTATTTGTACATGACTTTGTACACGTAATTTTGTACATGGCATTGCCGTTTTACGCCGATACCGATCCTATGGCATTATTTCGGTTCAGCGTTGTTCTTGTTATTGTCCTCTGTATCGGTTCCGGCATTGCAATTGCCGATGAAGAGCCGTATCTGACGAAATCGGAATTTGAGCAATTTTTGCAGCAATACCGCGGCGATCACCCGCCGGTATCAACCGGTGCCGGTAAAAGTGCGTGGACGAAGGGAATTTTTACGTTTACGCCCTACGGCTTTATCAATCTTGATTGTTCATACGAAACGGACAAGACGACAAGCGGCGATTACACCATTTGGGCAAACGATCGGGGATCGAAAGATGCTCCCCGAAAAAGCGATTCCGGCTGCAACATTGATCCTAAAGTTTCCCGGCTGGGCGTGAAAATCGAAAGTCCCGGTTTGCGCGGCTGGCACGGGTCAAAAACTGAAGGATTGGTCGAATTCGATTTTTACGGAGCCTTTCAAGCCCGCAACCGGGCTTCCGTCAGGCTGCGGCGGGCCTATGTTGCCGTCAGCGACCGGAATACACGGCTGCTTGCCGGTCAGGATTGGGAAGTGATTTCCCCTCTTTTCCCCAATACGCTTAGCAGCACTGCCGGTTCCTGCGTTGGCAGTTTGGAGTACCGCCGCGGAATGCTCCGCATCGATCAGCGGTTCGATTTTTGTAACGGAAATAATTTGACATTTCAATTTGCTCTTGTCGATAACGTTTTCCGTGATGGTTCATCCATCATACCGGCATCGGCACGTTATCCGATCATCGAAGGACGCATTGCTTACGGTTTCGGGCGGCATGCGTCGGCATCAGGAAAACCGGTTATTTTCGGCGTGTCATCTCACTACGGAGAAGAGCGGATCACATTCGCCGGGAAAAACGTTACAAAATATATGGCAACACGGTCGTTCAATGCCGATCTGGATATGCCGATCACCAAGCGGCTGACTTTTCAAATGGAATACTTTCTGGGCGAAAATCTTTCATCGGTTGAAGGAGGAATTCTGCAAGGTCTAGATTGGTATCGGGAAAAGCCGATCCGCAGTCAAGGCGGCTGGGCCGGACTTTCCTTTCAGGGAACGGACAAACTGCAATTCAACAGTGCATTTTTGATTGACGATCCGTTTAATAACGATGTGGTAACGGGCTGCCCGGACATGCCCGGTGCCGACGGTGTGTTTAAGTCCAGATTATACAATCACTGTTTTTTTATCAATGCGATTTATCATTGGAATCAGGCATTGATGACTGGTTTTGAAGTTGATTTTTGGCGGACGCATTGGCAGCAGGCGGATCGAACCGGCAATATCGTACCGCTTGCAGCGGGTGAAAGCGTACGTTGCCAGTTTACAGTACGTTATTCGTTCTGAATCCCGTTGATGTGCAGCAACGGGACGCTTCCAAGTTTCACAGGTTGCTTCTTATTTGGTCAAAACAGCAATGACCCATTGCCTGTTTTACCGGACAATTTCGTTTTGGATTATTTTCCTGCCTTACCGGTTACGGTATAATTTCCAACCCTTTTCCGTAAACATTCCGTAAAAAATGACCGTATCCCCAAACACCCTCGCTCAAATCCGTACCGAAATTGAAAACGAACTGCAACAAGCAGAACGAAAGGCAAAGAACAATTTTCTCTTATCGCTGGTCGGCATCGTCCTTTTTTTCATTCCCGTCTATTACATTATGGTTGGTAATCGGATTCTCGCCAATAGGCCGCAGCAGGGAAATATAGCCGATATACTCCATATTGTTCTTCCGTTTCTGTTTCTTGCGGTATTTATTTGTGCCGCTTGGAGTGTTTCACGGCAGTATGCAGGCGTTCTAATGTATCAACAGTTTCTCAAATCCGTTATCGAACCGCCGGAAGAGGAATCGGATTATGCTCTGCGTGCCGATACTTTCGAATCATTCGGGTATTTTGACGAGGCGGTTGCCGATTGTAAGACCGCCTACGAACTTGACCCGCAAGAGAACTTTCTCTATTTGCTGGACATCATTTCCATTCTTTGGAACGAACAGCACGACAGGGACGCAGCATTGGAATATATTGACAAGACCCTTGCGGTCACGAACCCGGACGACATATTTCTTGCCTGTGTGTATTGTTATAAAGGCAAGATATTAGCGGACAGCGAACCCGATGAAGCAAAGCAATGTTTTGACAAGGCGGTCGAATTGGATGACGATTTGGCCTATGTTCTTTCCCGCTTGCGGTTTTACAGTGAACGTGGCTGGCTGGATAAAATTAAGGATGAACTTGACAATACCGCGAAGCGTGTCCGCCGCAGCGGCAATGAAGAATACAAGAAAGAATTAGAGACGATTATCGGAATACGCTGATATTTGACGCAAGGTTGCGGTATCAATTCATTGAATTGACGGCTGCAACGCATTGTTTTGCCGCATCGTTTTGCAGGATAGTTTTTAGTCCATCAATAATTGTAAAGCAATAATTTGAAGACCCGCCCGGACAAGCCGTAAAACCCGGCGGACGATGCGTCAACGGGAAAAACCATCTCCGGCATTGTTTTTTGCGGCGGCATACGCTAGAATCTGTTTTTCCCGCAACCTTTACTCGCCGTTCATGAAATCCTGGCAAGCCGAATGTTTGATTTTTATTGCCGCCGCCATTTGGGGGCTTTCCTACGTCTTCGTCAACGAAGGAATGAACTTTGCTTCGCCGGCTCTGTTTCTGACCATTCGTTTTGCACTCGCTTTGCTCATCACTTTTTTCTTTTTCGGCTGCTTAAGTTTGCGGACACTCAAACCGAAAACATGGCTGCGCGGACTTTTTCTCGGTATGCTTTTCGGCGGTGCTTATTTACTGCAAACATATGCCATTAAATTTACGGACATTCCGAAAGCCGCTTTTATCACCGCTCTTGTACTCCCCGCCACCCCTTTTGTATCGCTGTTTCTGCTGAAAAAACCGATAACCGTTTGGAACATTGCAGGAGTGATTCTTGCTGTTTTCGGTGTTTATCTGCTGGTCGATCCTGATTTGCGGGCTTTCACAAACATTCGGGCAGGCGATGTCATTGCCTTGTGCAGCGTGCCGCTTTGGGCTTTTTATCTGAATTATATTGACATTTTCACGTCGGAAATGGAAGAAGATGCCGATACCCCGAAAATGCTGATGCTGCAATTTATCGGTGCGCTGCCGGTGCTGCTGGCGGCAGTCCTGCTTTTTGAATCTCCTTTCGGAATCAACCTGCACAATGACGAAATGACAAAGGGCTTTTTATGGAACGCGCCCGGCTTGTGGAAATTTTTCCTCTGCATCGGTTTTTTATCGCTGCTCGGTTCATTCGTTCTGACGTTTCTGCAAACAGCGGCGCAGAAATATACCACGCCGGTCAAAGCCATGATTATTTTTCAGTGCGAACCGATTATTGCAACCGTTACGTCCGTTTGGTTTTACAACGAAACATTCGGTATCAAATCTGTTTGCGGCTGCTGCGTGATTTTGACGGCAGTGCTGATTTCCGAACTCGGCGGCATGATTTTTCAACGGAAATAGCGTCATATCATGTTTCCAAACTCCGGCAGCCCTTCGATAATTTTCACACTTTCCGTACTTAAAAACACCACCCGTTGAATCAACTCAATGATATACTGCGGTGAATGGAGTTCCCGCAGCCGGTCATTCGGGTCGTTGACGATGCCGCTGTTTTTGTCCTTTTTAATTTGATACCGATCCAGCAGCCAATCCAATGCCGAGCGTCCGTTAATAAGATAACGGTGCGCCTCATCCGGTATGCCGCTGATAGTTACGGCGTTGTTGTAGATAATTTTGCTTTTGTCCGTTGCGGAGGCGAATTTCATCTTCACGACTGCCGTATTTCCGGTATTGTCGTTGTTCTGTTTCAGCGGATACTTTTTGCCGGTCTCGTAATGGACGTGCAAGTCCGCAAGTTTCTTCCCCGCTTCGGAAAAACGGCGGAACAATTTCACGCCGCGGACAAGCGGTATCCGTGGCAACTGTTTTTTTAATTCGTTCTGAAACTTCTGCCGGTATTCCGGCGCATGCAGCACACCATAAACGTAATAAAAAATATCGGACTTCGTTATGCCGTTATTGTGATAATGTTTCTGAAACAATTTCCATGCTGTGTCCGTGATATTTTCCCGCCGCGGCCACTCCGCATTTTCCTGACACATTGATCCCGGCTCTTTGTTCACGTCATACACCCAATACGGAAAACACTTCGCCGCCGGTAAAAGTCCTAAATCCGGCAGCGTGTCCGTCATGAAACAGCAAAAAGCACCGCTTGCCGGAATACAGATCGCCGAATTTTCCATCGGAAATATCCTCGCCATTTGATATGTCCGCTGGTTAACATGGCGGTTGAAATAGACATGCATTTTGCAGAACGGACGGTACATTGCCGAAGTCAATGACTGATGCTGAAACGGAATAGAAATACCGCGTTTGACGCTGTTTTGCAGTTCGCTGTCCCACGAAATTTTTTGTCTATCGTAAGTAATGAAACGGCTGACGGTCAAATCATGATCCGCAATTTTCTGTTTTTGGAATTCGCGGACTTGTTCGTTATAAAATGCGATCATCCGCTGCATGTTTTCTGTTAATTTTTGTAACGAAAAATTATAGCACCAGCGGTCGCGTCCTGTTTTTAATCCGTTGGACAGCATTTCGAAGACGGCTGTTTCATGCCGGCTGATCATCGGCACAAGCGAATCGAATTCGCGGCTGCGCTGATTGATCCAATCGTGTTTGCTGTTGGGGGTGATAATGGTCCATGGAACGTTTTCAGCGGACTTGAACAGACGCAGCGTATCGAGTTTTTCTTTGCGTGTTTTATGATCGCCGATGTCGTAGTAGTGAATGTTCGCCGTCATGAGTGAGAAAGTATTCTTAAACCGTTTTGCACATAGGGGAGTATATTTTCGTCACAGGAAAGCAATGCAATATCTCTTGCGATTGCCGCAGCGATAAGTATCCGGTCAAACGGGTCGCGGTGATGCAAAGGCAATGTTGCGTATTGGCAGACATCCGCCGGTGAAACCGGAAGAATTTCAACTCCGTTGTGTTCGAGTATTTCAATAAATCCCTTTGTTCCTCCCGGAAAATCTAATTTGCCGATATTTATTTTAATTGCCAGTTCCCAAATCGAGATGATACTGACATATTTACGGCTGGAAGTATCGTTAATAACAGCGGCAAACCGTTTCGGCAGTCGTTCACGACGAATAATTGCCCAAATAGCAATATGTGTATCTAACAAATAATTCATTCCCTATACTCCTGCAATTCTTCCATCGGCGCATCAAAATCATCAGCCATCCAGCCCTGTCCTTCGAGACAGCCGATAACAAATGGCGGACGCTCATTTTCCCGCCCGTCCCAATAACCCTCCATCGGTGCATCGAAATCATCTTGCGTTTTATCCTGCCGGTTTTTCGGCTGCATTTTGACATCGGGAACAGAATGTAAAAACTCCATCACTGCCGAAACCTGACTCTCCGGTACATCAATTAAAATCTGCATCACTTCCTCCGCTGCGAAAACGTTTTCCTTATTCTACAATATCCTGCCGAAAATGCACTACTTCCCTTTCTTCACCAGTAACGTAATGCCGACACCGGTCATAATGTTAAATACGTTTTGTCCTTCTTTCTTCACCTCTGCGCCGCGTTTGCCGCGTATCGAACCCCGCAAATTAAAAACATAAATATCATCAAACTCTTCGGCCAGGCATTTGCGGAAACCGTCCATCGCATTGCCGTCCAGCCAGCCGATATTTGTTACAAATGCAATCACTCCCCGGCTGCCGATGCGGTCGCTTGCCCAGCGGAACGACCGCATATAAGCATCGTAAAGCGAATTCTTGTTTTGCGCCGACGAACCGGCAGCATACGTCTGCGAAATCCGTTTGTCCAGTTCGTCGTACTTCTGATTTTGATTATTATCATTCGCCGACTTCTGTCCGGCAGAATAAGGCGGATTGCCGATAATAATCCGTACCGGCTGATCCTGATGTTTCTTTATCCGTTTGCTGTTTTTGTCCGCAGCGTGTTGTCCGTTTTGCGTCAGCGTGAACGTGTCGGCAAGGATAAGACCGGGAAAGGATGTGCCGTTTTCCGCAGCAAGTTGCGGACTGCCGGAAATCATCTCGCGAAACGCATTGTCAATATTCACCGCTGCGATGTAATACGCAAGCAAAACAATTTCATGAGCGCGGATTTCATTTTCATATTTCCGCCGCAGATTTTCCGGTGCAATAAGACCGCTTTGCAATAACCGTACAATAAATATCCCTGTTCCCGTAAACGGATCAAGAATCTCATTCCCTTCCGCATTGAATCCGCCGCCGCCGAAATCTTTCCGCAACACATAATCTACACTGTGCAGAATAAAATCAACCACTTCGAGCGGCGTATAAACAATACCCAAACGTGCCGACATTTTCGGGAACGCCGTCTTGAAAAACTGATCGTAAAGTTCAATGATCATTTTTTGTTTTCCGGCAGCAGAATCCGCACCGGCAGCACAGCGGCGGACTTTATCGTAAAACTCCGGTAATTTTTTACCGGCATTGAACGGAACATTCATGCTTTCAATCAAACCGGCAACTTTATCGAGTGCCTGCGATACAGGATGATGTCTGCATACCGCTGAATGAAACAGCGCATCGAAAACCGGCTTGGTGAGGATATGCTGCACAAGCATTTCGGCGGCTTCTTCTTCGCTGATGCTCACGCTGACATGCAAACGCAATGCCGCAAGAAACGATTCAAACGCCGATGCGGTCTCCTCGTTTGCCCGTGCAAGTTTGATGCTTTCGGATATTCCGGTATGCTGAATCTGTTCCCGAATGAAGTCCGCTGTCATTATTGTTTCAAATAAGTATCTGCAGTTTTTTATTTCTGTTTGAAGTTCAGCACGACATACAGGACGCGTAAAACCAGCAGCGACATAAACATTGCGCCGATCACACCGCCGATCACAACCGTTGCCAGCGGACGCTGAACTTCCGCTCCCACGCCGGTACTGAACGCCATCGGGACAAAACCTAAACTTGCCACCAGCGTTGTCATCAAGACCGGCCGCAGCCGCGTTTTTGCCGCATTGATCACCGCCTCTTCCAAGTGTTCACCTTTATCCCGCAGTTGCCGGATATAAGAAACCAAAATCATATCGTCCAGCACCGCAACACCGCTCATCGCAATAAAACCCACTGCCGCCGACACCGAAAAAGGCATATCGCGAATCCACAGCGCAATAATGCCGCCGATCCACGCAAACGGAATCCCCATAAAAATCCGAACCGCATCAAGCCAGTGATGATATGTCAAATAAAGCAGTCCGAAAATCATTGCCAGTGCCGCCGGTACAACAATCAGCAGCCGAATTCTGGCACTCTCCCAGTTTTCAAACTGTCCGCCGTATTCAATATGATAACCGGACGGCAGGTTCACATCTTTCGCAATTTTCCGGCGGGCTTCACTCACAAACGTTCCGGTGTCGCTGCCGCGGATATTTGCCGAAACCGTTATCCGCCGCTTATACCACTCCCGCGTAATGGTACTCGGTCCCTCAATGATTTCAACTTCTGCCAGCCGTTCAAGCGGAATCTGTTCGCCGTTCGGCGTGAGGATCGGCATTTGGGCTAACTTTTTGGGATCATCCTGATACTTGTCCGCAAGCCGGATCACAAGAGGAAATCTCGGTTCGCCTTCAATAATTTCGCCGACAACTTTGCTGCCGATGGACTCGACAAGTTCCATCACTTCAACAGCAGGTACGCCGTACCGCGCCAGTTGATCCTGTTTGATTTGAATTTGCAGCATCGGCTGACCGGTGATCTGTTCGACCGAAACATCCGCCGCACCGGGTATGGAATTAAGAATGGTCTCAATTTCCTGCGCTTTCGCAATGAGCGTATCAAAATCATCGCCGAAAAGTTTAATCGACAAGTCGCTGCGTGTTCCTGATGCCAGTTCGTTAATCCGCATCGCAATCGGCTGCGAAAATCCGAACCGCTGACCGGGCATGTCACGAATGGCAAGATTGATCAGTTCCGTCAATTCATCCTGTTTCTTTGTTTTTTTCCATTGTTCACGCGGCTTCATATTCAGATAAATATCGGTCAGTTCCAATCCCATCGGATCGGTACTGACTTCGGCAGTTCCGATCCGGCTCCACACGTCTTCAATTTCGTCTGCGAATTCTTTAAGCAGCACTTTTTCGATTTCGGTGTTGTAGCGGATCGATTCGTTAATATCGGTTCCGGCAGGACGCACCACACCGATCACGATGGAACCTTCAGAAAGTTTCGGCAGAAATTCCGAGCCGAGATACGGCGCAATCATGCCGTAAGCAACAATCAAAAGCACAACGGCAAACGTTAACACCGCTAACTTGTTCCGCAAGGCCCCTTTCAGGATCGGCAGATACACCGCTTGGATCATACGCATAAGAACCGGTTCGTGTTCTTCTCGCTTTCGGGGTAAAAACAAACTCGCCAGCACCGGCATAAGCGTCAGCGAAAGAATCATCGATCCGAGAAGAGCAAAAATCACCGTGAGGGCCATCGGGCGGAACATTTTCCCTTCGACTCCTTGCAGCGTCAGGATCGGCAGATAGACAATCATAATGATCAATTCGCCGAACATGGTCGGCTTTCGGACTTCCACCGCCGCCTCGCGTATGATCTGCAAACGCGGTACAGCGGCATCTTTTGCTTCCGCAAGCCGGCGCGTGCAGTTTTCGATCATCACAACCGAACTGTCCACGACGAGACCGAAGTCAATCGCCCCCAGCGACAGCAAACTGGCTGCGATGCCGAATTGATACATTCCGGTAAACGCAAATAACATGGAAAGCGGAATCACCAGAGCCACAATACATGCCGCCCGGATGTTGCCGAGAAAAACAAACAAAACCGTAATGACCAGCAGTCCGCCTTCGCAAAGATTTTTACGGACCGTGTCAATCACAAAATCGACGAGTTGCGTCCGGTCATACACCGTTTTGATTTGAATATTCGGCGGAAGATTTTCGGCAACGGCAGCAAGTTTTTCGTTCATGGCTCTGGTCACCCGGTGCGAGTTTTCTCCCATTAACATAAAGCCGATTCCCATGACAACTTCTCCCTGCCCGTTGGCGGTCACCGCCCCGCGCCGGATTTCATGTCCGATCGCCACTTCGCCGACATCGGCAACGCGGATCGGCACGCCGTCCTGCGCCGTAATGACCATCTGCCCGATTTGTTCAATATTCACAGTGCGTCCTACGCCCTGCACAAAAAGCGTTCCGCCGGAGCGGTTAATATTTCCGCCGCCGCTGTTCAGGTTGTTTTTTTCAACGGCATCAATTACCTGATCAAACGTCAATTTGTGTTTCGCTAACTTATCGGGATCGAGCCGGATTTGATACTGTTTGACAAAGCCCCCCCACGTATTGATTTCGGCGGTGCCGGAAACGGTCTGCATCTGCGGTTTCACCTGCCAGTCGTGAACCGTCCGCTGTTCCGTTTCGTCAATGCCGGTGCCGTAGACGAGATAATTAAGCACTTCGCCGAGACCGGTGGCGACAGGTCCCATCTGCGGACGGGCAATACCGTCCGGCAAGGCAACGGAGGCGAGTTTTTCACTGATGAGTTGCCGGGCAAAATAAATGCCGGTTTTATCTTCAAAAACGGCAACGACTTGCGAAAAACCGAATTTGGACACGCTGCGGAGTTCGGTCAGCCCTTGCAGTCCGCTGATGGAACGCTCTATCGGATAGGTGATTTGCCGTTCAATTTCTTCGGGACCGAAAGCGGGTGCAACCGTATTGATTTGCACTTGGATCGGTGTGGTATCGGGAAAAGCATCAATGTCGATGTTGATGAGTGCGACCATACCGAGTGCAGCAGCGGCAAGTACGCCGAGAATAACGCTGAAACGGTGTTGTAAGGAAAAGTCAATAATCTTGTTGAGCATATATTTTGTAAAGGATTTTCCGGCGGATGTGTTTTTATCGGTGAAATTTTTACCGGCAGTCCGCCGGTTTCTGCGGAAAGAGCAGGGGACATAGGTCCCGCTGCCCGTTTTTTACGCCCTTTACGTCTCTTTGACGAAGAGGCGATTTTCCGTCCGCCGGCCATTACTGACCGGCTTTCGGCGGTTTTTTACCATGCCGGGTTTCATATAAGGTCACCCATTTTTCTTTCCGGCTTGGATCGCAGACGAAACACTGCGATTCCGCCGTGTTATGTTCTTGGCACCAATCGCCGCTTTTTTTACATTCAGCGGCAACTTTCGGATTGCACAGCGCACATTTTTCTTCGGGAACCTCATGCGACAGACACCAGCCGTCAATCTCGTGCGGTGTGCCGTGATTGTGACCGTCATCCGGCGTATGCTGTCCGGTAACTGCCGGCGTGCCGTGGTTGTGACCGTCGTCCGGCGTATGCACGTTTTGGGTACACCCTGCAAACAGCAGTGCCAGCGCGATGAGTGTGAAACAACAATCCTTCAAACAAAAACAGTTCTTCATTTTGAACCTCCTTCAGGTTAAAAGTAGTAACGCAATACCGGTTTCACCGTGAAACCGGCAAGTGTATCGGTAGGGGTATCGGCAACGACAGGTATGGGACAGCGTACCGCCTTTGCCGTGAGGCGTGCTGTATGATTTTCGTTCGGCGCGAGTGAATACCGGACGTTCAATTCCGCAGACGGATATAGACCTGCCGGACCGGAACGGCAGCGGGCGTGTAAAGAGAACCGGCGGCAGCGGCTGCCGGCAGGAATTCGGCGGATCGTCCGGTATCGGTAAAAACAGCGTTCAATATCTGGTTCGGACTGTTTGACAGCGGCAGAGGGTTCTCGCAGCCACATTGGCATTTTTCTGCGGGAGTGCTGTTGTCATGGTCGTGATGTTCGCCGGGAACAGCGTTCTCGCAGCCGCACGGACATTTTTTTGCGGGGGCATTGCCGTTATGATTATGATGTTCACTGTGACGCTGTTGACTTGCCGGACAATCATCGCAGCCGCAAAAGACCGGCGAAGAGAGCGGGGCGCAGCACAAAACGGCAACGGCGAGCAGCCACCGGCAAAGCCTATTGAGAACATATCCGCTGAACATAACGGCAGTATAACA
>JAIRPZ010000194.1 GCA_031256755.1 Planctomycetaceae bacterium | reverse complement strand
CAATATCAGCGGGACTTGATGGCGTATCGGGACAACGTCAACGTTGTCGAAACCGCAAGAAGAGAGGGCGAGGCAAAGGGCAAAGCCGAAGGATTAGCCGAAGGCGAGGCGAAGGGACGCACCGAAAGAAATATCGAAGTGGCGCGGAATATGAAAGCGAAAGGGTTACCGCCGGCATTGATTGCCGAGTTGACCGGACTTCCGGTATCCGAAATCGAGCGGCTGTGAAAGAGACGGCAGTTTGCAGAAGAAAGATACCTCCAATCTTCCCCCCCTCTCTTGCTGCTGTCAGCAATCTACAGAAACAAGTTTCCCCGTGTGGGCGGCAGCACATTACATTATCAGCCGGCGGTTTCCGCAGCGGCAGCAACAACAGCAGACCGGTTCGGCAATATCACCGCCGAATCCGTTTTGCCCGGAAACATTTCCGCACGATTCACCTTCCGCTTGCCAAATCGGGACAAAATAGCATATCTCGCTAAAAACAGCATCAATTCCCTGTCCATCACCGGACAAGGCAAGTGCGGTGCCGCCAGTTGCGTATTCGAGGAATCAAATTGCGGATCATCCTGAACATACGCCCGGTATGTCTGCATCCCCTCCATAAATTGCAGAAAAAACCATTTTTCGTCCGCCCGATTCGGATCATGCTTGTCGGCAAGAACCGACCACGTCTCCACCGCATCCTGCAATGTCTCCGCAAATTCAGATACCAGCGGCGGTTTCGGTGCCGTCAAATGATACGTCCGTCCGTGCAACTCCGTCCGTGAATAAATATGATCAAAAACATCCGTCACCCAATCAACCGGTACAAAATTTTTCCGTTCAGTCCCTTTGGCACCAATAGCAGCAAGCAACGCCTTGCTGCTTGTAGAACCGATAGACATTCGGGAAACGACCGTATGCCCTAATTTCAGGAGCGCATAAAAGCCATGAAACGTCGGCGTATAGCCGGTAACAGAATCACCGACAACGATTGACGGACGATAAACAGTCAAATCAGTCAAAAAATCCGCCCCGCGAACCAATTTTTCGGCATCCAATTTGCTCTGTTCGTAATCGTTTCGGAGTTTTTGACCGATGTCAACATCCTTTTCATAAAAATTTCTGCTGTATCCGGCAATATAGGCAGTCGAAACGTAGTGCATTTCGCGGTTGTTGACTTCACGGCAAAATTCGAGAACCCGCTTGGTTCCTTCGATATTGGAAAGCCATGGCTCGCCGCCGAAGGCACCGTAAAATGTCAAACTGGCGGCGCAGTGAATCACCGACCGGCAACGGTTTTTGAGTTGCTGCGAGATTCTTTCAAAGGCGGTTCCGTCCAAAATATCACCGGAAAACACAAGCGGCATCGGAACGGCCTTGCCGGATTCTTTTTTCCAATGATCGAGGATTTTCATAATCCGGTGTTCGGCGGTCTCTTTTTTTCCCGCACGAACAATAACGGCAACTTTTTGTCCCTTTTTGAGAAGATTGTGCAAAATATAGGATCCGAGCAGCCCCGTTGCTCCGGTCAGAACAACGAAACGATCATCGGCGTGTTTATGAGTCAGCGTTTGCATGAAATAATTTTAGACAACGAACAACCTGTCCGGCGGAAGATTCCCCCGTGACCGCAAGGGATTATGCGCTATAATTCCGAAAAGTCAAGAATACGCTTTTAACGGACGGCGGCAGCGGACAGTGCGGAAAATGTTTTTTGCGTCTTCCGTCCTTGTATTTTGTTTTGATTGGAGTAAAATAGGGGCTTAATCGTGTGTTCGGGTGAACATTTTTGGAAAATTTCGGTGAAAATCCGGGGGACTTTATGCTGAATGCAGAACAAGATGCGTTATTTGCGGCAGAATTCAGTGCCGATGTCAGTGCTGAAAAAATTGCCGGGATCTATGCCGAGGGCTTTATCAATGCCGTTAAGGCGCAAAACATTTCCGTTGCCGATGCCGCCGGCGAACTTGCTTCTTTCATTGCCGTTTTGAAAGAATTGCCGAAATTAGCCGGCATTCTCGCTTCCGCAATGGTTTCGACCGAAGAAAAAATCGCTTTACTGGAAAAAGCCGTTGCCCGGCAGGCAACGCCGCTGTTTTGGAACTTTCTGCAAGTCGTTGCCCGGCGGAATCGGCTTGACCTTTTGTTTCCGATTTTTGTGCAGACCCAAGCGATTGTGAATCGGGAACAAAGACGAATTCCGGTTGTGATCACCACAGCAGCGGCTCTTGACAGCAGCCATCTTTCGTCTTTGGCGGAAAAATTAAAAACGGTGATCGGCGGCGAACCGGTGATCCGCACGGTTGTCGACCCGAATGTGATCGGCGGTTTAGTGGTCAGAGTCGGCGATAAAGTGTATGATGCTTCCATTGCTGCCCAACTCCAAAGCATCTGCCGGAAAACCATTGAACAAAGCGCAAAAGATATTCAGAACAAAAGAAAATCTTTTGAACAATAAGAAGAAAATAACATGTCCGGCAAAGATTCGTTTCTGTTAGAGATTCTTGATGAACAGGATCATCTGACCGTTGATTTTGAAAAAATCCGCACCGTTTGCGAAACGATTCTTTCCGATTTCATGATACGGAAGGGAAAAATCAACGTTGTTTTAGTGGATAATGAAACGATTCAGCAATACAACAGAGATTTTTTGCGTCATGATTATCCGACCGATGTGATCAGTTTTTCGATGGAGTGCGACAAAACCGGCGGATATTTGGAAGGGGAAATTCTTGCCTGCACGGAAATTGCTGAAAGCCGTGCCGTCGAATTCGGTTGGACGGCAGAAGAAGAACTGCTGCTTTATGTGATTCACGGTATGCTGCATCTTGCCGGTTTTGATGATACAACACCGGAATTGCGCAGTGAAATGAATGAATACGAACAGAAGTATCTCGCTGTACTCGGTATTACCGCCCCGAAATGGAATTGGGACGATTGGGACGAATAACCAAGGGATTTGTGCGGAAAATTGGATGACAAATGCTGATCCTGCCCCTTGACATTTTCCGATAATCATGTTGTAATTGGAGGAGTATGAGCGTTTTATCAGTCAACAACATATCGGGTTCTTTGGCGGCGGCGCATCAAGTGCAGCGGACTGCTGCAAGTTTGGCAAACACGATGAAGCAACTGTCCACCGGTCAGCGGGTCAATTCCGGCAAGGATGACCCCGCCGGTCTCATTGCGTCCGAATTATTCCGTTCAGAAATCACCGCAAGCAATGCTGCTGTGAAAAATACGGTGATGGCGAATGCGATGATGAACGTTGCCGAAAGCGGGATGCGGAATATCAGCAATCTTCTTATTGAAGCAAAAGGACTGGCGGTCGAAGCGGCGAATACCGGCACGATGACACCGGCACAAATCGAAGCGAACCAAATGCAGTTGAACGCCGTTATGGATTCGATTGACCGGATTTCGGGAACGACCAACTGGCTCGGCAAACCGCTTTTGGACGGGACTCTCTCTGCGGAAAACGGCGGAGCGTTGTTTCAACTCGGTCCCGATGTTGTTTCTCATCAACAGGTTACGGCAAATATCGAAAGTACAATGACCGCTCATGTCGGCAGTCCGTCATCGGGAACGCTGATGGATTTGCGCAGCGGCGGTGCGGCTTCTCTGGCATCGAATCCGGCGTTGGCTGACCGGATTTTGAATTCGGCGATTTCGCAGATTTCCACCCAGCGGGGAGAAGTCGGAACGGTGCAAAAATATACGCTGGAACCGACTTTGAATGCGCTGCAGGATTCGATTATTGCGTTGACGGAGGCAAAGTCCATGATTTCGGACACGGATTATGCGGCGGCGGTTTCGAACATGGTTCGGGACCAAATTCTCCTGCAAGCCGGTTTCAGTGCGCTCGGTTTGATGAACCAAAACCGCACTTACGCCGCTGCTCTGTTAGGTTAAAAAACGGTCGGCTGGCGGCAACCGGTTTACTTTACAGCGTGCGGTGCGGTATACGCTGCCCGGTGAACTTGCAAAATGTTCTGCTTTTCCGTAAAATACTTTCAACCTTAACACGTTTTACTGCATATCATCGTGATTATTCGTTACAACACGTACCGGCTGGTCGAAGAACAGTACACGTCTGCGGAAACGACACCGTTTGAAATCGAAATCACCGGCAAAGAAAGAAACGTAACGAAAACGTTTGATGCCGGTAAGGCGGTCAAAGTCAAAACCGGCAGTTCGGAAAGATAAAAAAGCAGCGGGCAGTCCTTGACAAAGGAAAATGACCGGATAAAATCCTGAAATTACGGTGATTGATTTTCATTGGATCATCTAATCCTTTTCCTTTTATTATGCTGACCCGAAGAGATTTTTTAGGAGGAACGGCTGCCGGTCTTTGCACCGCCGCCGCTCTGCCGGTTTACGCCGGCAGTACAGAAAAAACCAAACGCAAAGGATTGCCGATTGCGGTATCCACTTATTCCTTCTGGCATTTCGAAGAAAAGAAAACGCCTATCGAAACCTGCATTACACAGGCAGCCGAAATGGGATTCGATGCGGTTGAAATCCTCGAAGTCCAAATGACAAAAACCGATAAACCCTCGCTGGCAAACATTAAGCGGCAAACGTTTCAAGCCGGTATGTCGCTGTGCAGTTTGTCGACTCATCAGGGGTTTGTCCGTCCCGATGCTGAATACCGCAAAGAAAACATTGCCAAAACGATTGCCAGTATCGAACTTGCTTATGAACTTGGTATTCCGATCATTCGTGTCAATACGGGACGCTGGGGAACATCGAAGAACTTTGATGAATTGATGAAGAACCGCGGCATTGAACCGCCGCTGCCGGGATATAAGGACGAAGACGCTTTCCCTTGGGTCATCGAATCTTTTGAAAAGATTTTACCAACGGCGGAGAAGTGTGGTGTACTGCTCGGTTTGGAAAATCACTGGGGACTTGCCCGCGAACCGGAAGGGCTGCTCAAAATTATCAATGCCGTCAATTCTCCGTGGCTGCGGGCAACGATGGATACCGGTAATTTTTTGGAAAATCCTTACGAAAAATTGGAAAAGATTATGCCGCCGACGGTTTTTGTTCAGGCGAAGACCTATCATGGCGGCGGTGTTTGGTACACGCTTGATTTGGATTATGCCCGAATCGGCGAAATGCTGCGCAAACACAAATACCGCGGCTTTGTTTCTCTGGAATTTGAGGGCAAAGCCGACCCGAAAATTGCTGTTCCGAAAAGTTTGGCGGTTCTTCGGGAACATTGCTGGTATGAAATCTGACGGGTCATTCAACCACTATTACGACGACTTTAACGGCGACGGCAAGTTTGACGCAATGGACGTATTTGAGAACGGCAAACGCACCCGAGATGACTTAATCGGAAAAGAATGAGTCAAGCGGTTAGAAGAGGACTATCCGCGTGAAAAAATGTTTATTCCCGAAGGCACAGACGTACCGGTTGCGGAGTCATATTTATGGCGGGGCAGGGGGCATTCCGGCACTCTGTTCTGTTGTCAGGAAACCGGTTTGCCGGCAGTAGCGGTTTCCGTTTCTGTTTTTTCCGCAACCTGCTGCACCGTTTGCACTTTGCTCCCTTCCTGCGGAGAAGCAAGCGGAGAAACAACTACAAAATCGTTTGCCTGAACTTTTTCCGAATCAGCGTAAAACAACACGTATTTCTGCGGCGTAGTCGTTGCAATCCGAATCGAATGTTGACGCAGCGTACCGTCTTTTTCCACTGTCCAAATCCTATTGCCGGGAAGCAATGCCCGCTCCGGTATCCGGTAAAGCGGAATAGACGGTTTGGAATGAACCACCACTTTGACATACATTCCGGCAAAAAGCGGCGGTGCGTTTTTCTCCGCTTCCGCACGGGGCGGATCGAAAGACACGATTTTTTTTGCCGATTGAGGATCATCTACTTTGACCCGGCACGGCACCATTCGGGTTGCCGCATTCATAATGCCGCCGTCAATCGTCCGCAATTCCCCCTCCCAAACCCAGTGGTTTCCGTCAATTTCTAATAAAATCGAAACCGGTGTCGGCGGGAAAACATAACCGTTACTCTCTTCGGCTTGCCGCCAAATCCACTGAATCTGCTTCATATATAAACTGCACTGAATTTCTAACTGCGCGGTGTCGAGGATTTTCGCAATGTCGGTCCCTTTCTGAATGTACGTATTCACTTCAAAAACATCGGCTGTCACCACTCCGGTTATCGGGGCTTTGACTTCCGTCCGCTCGATGTTCAGTTCCGCTGTCCGCAGGGCAAGTTCCTCTTTTTTCAGGGATACTTTCAGTTTTTCGGCTTGCGTTTCATAAACCCGGAGTTGATTTTGAAGTTTCTGCACGCTTTCCTGCGATGAAAGAAGCGTTTGCTGTACCGTGTCCAAATCGGCGGGCGTAATCGTTTTGGAATCCGCCAACTGCTTGTTCCGGTCGTAATCCCGCTGTGATAATTCGACATGTTCTTTGGCAAGACCGAGTTCTTTTTCGGTATTTTGCCGCTGGACTTCATTTTCGGCAATGCTCGCCTGTGCCTGTTTCATGGCGGCTTCGGCTTGATCGGCAGCAAGTTGATAATCCACCGGATCAATCCGCATCAGGACTTCTCCCTGCTGTACGGTTTTACCGGAGCGGCAGTTTTCGGATTTGTAAATCACGCGTCCGGCGATTTCGGAAATAATATCTACACGGCGGAACGGCACGACTTCGCCGTCAATATCGAAATTGATCCCGTCTTCATGCCGCTGTATCGGCACGACCTCAACGGAATTCGGCGGCAGCACGCTGCCGGTGTGCTGCGGAATCGGACGGGGCTGCATCATCGCGCCCACAGTAAAAGCCGTCAGCGCAATTAAAGCAAGGGAAATGCCGGAACGGATAATGATTGAAAACACTGTCATCATAATAGTTGTAAACTCCGCACACAAGAAAGAGTTTCGTAAAGTGTAGCGGCTTTGCGGAATCGTGTCAAGAGGATTAGAATACAAGGCGAAATGTGCGGCAAGAGAACCGATAGGCAGATACTGCGGGCGGCGTTTTTTGTTATAATTACGGATTATGTATTCCAAAGACGAATCCCGCCGGATGATTGCCGGACTTGTTGAAAAATACCGCTCACAAACGGAAACGTTTGAAAATCCGGGCTACAAGGAAGCATCGCTGCGGCAGGATTTTATTGATAAATTGTTTGCCGCGCTGAATTGGGACATCGGCAATAAACAGGGACTTGCCGAATCGTTTCGGGAAGTCGTTATCGAAGACCGTATTCTCGTTGACGGCGGAAATAAAGCAGCGGACTATTCCTTCCGCATCGGCAAAACCGTTCTGTTTTATAGCGAAATAAAACCGCCGTCCCTCAATATCAAAAATAATCAGGAAGCAGCGTTTCAAGTCCGCCGCTACGGCTGGAGCAATAAAGATGTCGGTATCAGCATCCTGACCAACTGCAAAGAATGGGCGGTTTATGACTGCACAAAAAAACCGGACAAAAATGATAAACCGCATATCGGACGGTTGTCCTATTTTACTTACGAAGATTTAGACGTTGCGGAAAAAAACGGCGGCGGGCGTGAAGACGGTTTTGAGTTTCTCTGGAATACATTTGAACGCAATAACGTCCACCGCGGCTCGCTTGAAAAATATCTGCAAGAGAAAAGCGATAAAAAAGGCGTTGCCGCCGTTGATGACGAATTCCTGCAACTTCTTGAAACATGGCGGGAACAACTGGCGAAAAACGTCTGCCGGAATCATCCTGACATTACCGAAGACGATTTGAATTTTTTCGTTCAGGAAACGCTCAACCGGATTGTGTTTCTGCGGCTGGCGGAATCCCGTCTTGTTGAACCGCACGGCAACTTGCAGAAAACGGCGGCGGCGGGAGATTGTTATCACAAACTTTACACACTGTTTGAACGTGCAGATGAAAAATATAACTCCGGTTTGTTTAATTTCGACCGGGATAAAGTCAGCGAACAAATCAAAGTTGATGATGCCGTTCTGAAAACAATTATCAAGAATCTGTATTACCCTTCGCCGTATGAGTTTTCGCAAATCCCTGTTGAAATCCTCGGCAGCGCGTATGAACGTTTCCTCGGCAGAACGATTCGATTAACGGCAAGACACGCCGTTAAAATCGAGGCAAAAGAATCGGCAAGAAAAGCCAACGGTGTCTATTATACGCCGCAATATATTGTCGATTATATGGTTGCCAATACTGTCGGTGAATTGTTAAAAGAGAAAACTCCGAAGCAGGCGGCAAAAATTAAGGTACTTGACCCTGCTTGCGGCAGCGGCAGTTTTCTCGTGGGTGCTTATCATTTTCTGCTCGATTGGTACCGGGACCGGTATATCGAAGAATATCTTGCAAAAAACACAATGCCGAAAGGGGACAGGAACGATACGCTGATGCCCGGACGCGAACCGGAAAAGCCGGAACAGTGGCAATTAACGGCATCGGAAAAGAAAAAGATTCTGCTCAACAATATTTTCGGCGTTGATATAGATATGATTGCGGCGGAGATAACGAAGTTGAGTTTGCTTATCAAATGTGTCGAAGGAGAAACGAATGCGAGCATTGAAATCACGCAGAAGATTTTTCACGAAAAGGTTCTGCCGGACATTGATAGCAACATTCAGAACGGTAATTCACTTGTCGATACCAATTTTTATGAATTTGATTTTGACCCGCAGGACGAAAAGAAAATCAAACCGTTCAGTTGGCGGCTGACATTTCCTGATGTGTTTAAGCAAGGCGGTTTCAGTGTTGTCATCGGCAATCCGCCGTATGTGCGTCCGCATCGAATTGATGCACATCTGAAGCCGTATCTGCGGCAGCGGTATAAAACATTTATCGCAAAATCCGACTTGTACTCATGTTTTATGGAACGTGGGTTGTTTCTTTGCGGAGAGAACGGGTTGTTTAGTTTTATTGTGCCGAACACTTGGACTTCGCTTGAAAGTTTTGAAGAAATACGCAAGTCTATTTTACAAACGGCGGTCATTAAGAAACTGACGCAACTGCCGGTAAAGGTTTTCAAACAGGCAACAGTTGCAACGTGTGTTTTCGTTTTCCAAAAAACAGAAGATACCGCATTACGGGACAAGAACGTTATTACTGTTGAATCGCTTAATGCGGAATCCGTTATTTCCGCAGTTCGAACATTTCCGCAAATCGTTATTCAGCAGGCACATCTGCATAACTTTCAACTTTACGGTAAAGACGAGGGTCAATCGCTACGGGATAAACTGGCCGCATTTGAACCGCTTGAAAAATTTGTCACTTTCAAATACGGATTCAAGACCGGCAAAGACGAGGAATTGCTGTCAACGGTTAAAAAAACGGCGGAATACAAACCGTTTATCCGCAGCGGCGCAGTGAAACGGTATTATTATGACAAACCTTCGGAATATGTTTTATACAATCCGAAAAAGATGCGGGCTTGCACGTCATCCGCACGTCCCGGCGAAGCGGAAAGGTTTGAAAATGAAAAAATTATTACCGCTGCAATCGGTAAAAATATTGCGGCAACTTATGATGAGGGCGGTTTGTATGTGAAAGATGCCATGCTGTTAACCCGTAAAACAGATTTATCGCTGCTTTATATTCTTGGATTGTTAAATTCGAAATTAATTTCCTATTATTATCGGGAATATTTTGTAACGATTTCGATATTGAAGAATGCGCTGTTGAGTATTCCGATTAAAAATATCGACAGAAACAATCCGCAAGAAAAAAAGAGTTATGACGAAATCATTAAACGGGCAGCCGAATTGCTGCGGTTATACCGGGAACTCAATGAAAAAAAGTATTCTTTTCAGACAAATCACTTGACGCAAAAAATTATATACTGCGAAGATAAAATCAACACATTGGTCTATGAACTTTACGGCTTGACAAAAGAGGAAGTCGGGTTGGTTGAAAAAAATGAAAACGTCCGATAGAAGAAAAGAACAGCCGTCCAACTGGTTACTCAAAAATTTTCTGCCTATATTAGAGAAAAATACGGCAGATGTACGGCAATTTGCCGATTTGATTCCGCATTTCTTAAAAATTCCTGTTAATACTTGGGGAACGGTCTATGAAGAATTCCGCAAGACATGTGCCGAAGAGCGTAAAGCCGACGGTGTCTATTACACGCCGGAACCTATCGTTGACTTCATTATTGAAAATACGGTCGGTAAATTATGTGAAGGCAAGACACCGGCACAAGTTGCCGGATTAAAAATTATCGACCCGGCTTGCGGCTGCGGTGTGTTTTTAATTCGTGCGTATCAATATCTTTTGAATTGGCATCGGGACAAATACATCGAAGAATATCAAGCGAAAGGAACAGAACCGAAAGGATTAAAAACAGACACGTTGAATCGGAATTGGCAATTAACGGCATCGGAAAAGAAAAAGATTCTGCTCAACAATATCTACGGCGTTGATATTGATATGATTGCTGTGGAGATGACGAAATTGAGTTTGCTTATCAAGTGCGTCGAAGGAGAAACGAATGCGAGTATTGAAATCACGCAAAAAATTTTTCACGAAAAAGTTCTGCCGAACATTGACAGCAACATTGTTGCCGGCAACAGTTTAGTCGATACAGATTTTTACGAACTTGATTTTGACCCGCAGGACGAAAAGAAAATCAAACCGATGAATTGGCAGCATCATTTTCCGGCAGCGATGAAGCAAGGCGGTTTTGATGCGGTCATCGGCAACCCGCCGTGGGGACAGAAAGCAGCGAAGTTCGACAAAATCATCCGGCAGTATTACGCAGCACATTATCCGGCTTCGATGACCGGCATATTGGATTTGTTCCGGTTTTTTATCGAAAGGGCGTTGCAGTTGATTCCGGGCGGCGGTCTTTATGCACAAGTGCTGCCGGACATTGTGCTGCTGAAAAATTACGAAACAACGCGGAAACTCATTTTAGACACGTTGACGCTGCGGCATATCGTTCATTGGGGAACACCGTTTGCACAGTGCAATATCGAAGTGTGTACGCTTATCGGCAAAAAAGAATCTTTCGGCAATAAAAAAACAAAAAATGTCAGAGTTGTTATTCACCGTAAAAAGCAAAACGTTGAAACACGGAAAATGAGCCAAAACGTTTTCCGGCAATTACAGGGCAGCAAATTTAACATACTATTAACAGAGGAAACATTGCCGTTATTGCAAAAATGGCGGCAACTGCGGACATTCAAAGAATTTTTTACCGTTCACGAAGGAATCCACACCGGCAATGCCCGTGAATTATTGTTTGTTCCGAAGAAGACGGACAAGCATTGCCGTAAATTGATTTTCGGGCGGGATGAAGTCCAGCGATACCGTTTGCAATGGGGCGGTCAATGGGTGCATTACACCAAAGATGATTTCGGAAAAAAGCAATACGCCAATCTCGGCAGAAAAGAATTTTTTGAAACGCCGAAGTTAATCATCCGGCGGACAGGCGATTTCGTATTAGCGTGCATTGACGAAGAGAATTATTATGTCAGCAACAATGTTTTTATATGTTTGCCGAAAGAAAACAGCATTGACTTGTATTTTTTTCTCGGTTTACTGAACTCGTCGTTAATCACGTGGTACTACCGCAATGCCCATCCGCAAGTCGGTCAACTGTTCCCTGAAATTAAAATCAATTTGATAAACGATTTTCCTGTTCCTGATTTTCAAGCGGACAGCAAAACAGGCCGCGCGATAGCGAAGTTGGCGGCGCAACTTGTTGCGCTCTACAACGAAAAAGCAGACGTGCGGGTCTCGCCGCAGTTGTACCGCATAGAAGAAAAAATTGCGTACAGCGAAGATAAAATCAACGCATTGGTTTACGAACTTTACGGCTTGACAAAAGAGGAAGTCGTGTTGGTGAAAGGCAAATGATAAAGATTTGTACCGTCCGGTGAAGATGTCTGTATGGCAGACATCTTCAATTTTCAATCAGGAAGAAACTTATCTTGCTGCCTCCTTTTTTTCATTCGGTTTCTGTCCGAACCTGACCAGCAATTTTTGAACAATGCTGAACAGCAGGTCTTCCGATACCGGTTTCGCACAGTAATCGTCCATGCCCGCCGCAATACATTTATCACGGTCAGTAACAGTCGCATTCGCCGTCAACGCCACTATCGGAATGTGCCGCCCGCTCCCGTTTTCCTGCTGCCGGATAGTCGCCGCCGCCGTATAACCGTCCATTTCCGGCATCTGGCAGTCCATCAAAATTAAATCGTAATGGTTCTGCATCGCTTTTTCGACCGCCTGTTCACCGTCCGATGCAATGTCGCAGCCATGTCCCCGCGACCGAAGCATTTCCGTTATCACAATTTGATTGACAACGTTGTCTTCCGCAACAAGAACATGCAGGCAGCATTTTAATATATCCGCCGGCAGCATCTCTTTAACCGTTTGCTTTTCCTGATAATAACCCGTCAGCGATTCGCCGAAAAGCGAACTCATAATGTTGTCATACACCGCCGAAATCGAATAGGTCTTTTTCAGCAGCCATATTCCCTGTTTGCGGAACTGCACTTCATCCCGGGTGTCCGATGCGGCAACGAGCAGAACCACCGGCGTATCCGCACATTGCGTCTTCTGCCGGATTTCGGCAATCAGTCCGTTTTGCAAATCTTTTTCAAACTCCTCATCAATGATGATAAGTTGGAACGGCAGCGGCGCATCGTTAATTTGCTGCAACGCTTCAACGCCGTCCGCTGCCGGACAGACATTCATTTGCCAATGCCGGAGTTGGTCGGACAGCGAATCCGATAAAACCGGATTGCATTCAACAAGCAAAACCCGAATATCTTTGACTGACGGCAACTGCGCAAGAGAAGTATAAGCCGGTATCTGATTTTGCGGCATCAATTTCGCTTGTTTGCCGGAAACCTTAAATTGTAACGAAAATTCAAATGATGTACCGCAGCCGACTTCGCTCTGCACGTTGACTTCGCCCCCCATCATGCGGATAAGACGCTGAGCAATCGACAGACCGAGACCGGTGCCGCCGTATTTCGCCTGAATAGAAGCATCTGCCTGAGTATAGGATTGAAAAAGTTTCGACAGATTCTTCTGCGATATGCCGATACCGGTGTCCGCAATTCTGAAATGGACAACTGCCTGAAGGTCTTTTAATTCTTCCAGAGACACGGAAATCCGCACGCCGCCGGTTTCCGTGAACTTCGCCGCGTTGCCGGCAAAATTGAGGATGATTTGCAGAAACCGTCCGCTGTCGCCGAAAACAAGACGCGGAACATTCGGCGCAACATCTAAACAGATTGCCAGATGTTTATCTTCAAACCGGTTCGCCAGAATGCTGATGACTGACTCGATTTTTTCCAGCATATCGAATTCGATGATATTCAATTCGAGTTTGTCTGCCTCGATTTTAGAAAAGTCCAGAATATCATTGATAAGGGCGAGCAATGTTTCGTTGGACTGCGTCAGCATTTTCATATATTCCGTCTGTTTTTTTGTCAGCGGCTCTTTGGAAATGAGTTGCGACAACCCGATAATTCCGTTGAGCGGCGTTCGGATTTCGTGACTCATATAAGCAAGAAAACGGGACTTTGCTTCATTCGCTTCTTCCGCTGTTTTGACGGCGCACTGCAATTCTTTCGACTGCCGCTGTAAAATTTTCCCTTGTTTCTGCAAGTTATCGTTATTTTGATGAATCACGGCAAAATCGCAGACAGTCCGTTTTCGGAAGTACAGCAGCCCCAATAAACCGAACAGCCACACTCCGCCGCCGGTGATAAAACCGCTGAACGAGATATGTTTTTTGTAGGCTAATAAACTTTTATCTTCGACGGATGTTGAAATAATTCCGCGGACATCGCCGGCTTTATAACCTTGCGAACCATGACACCGCAAACATCCTTCCGAAACCGGCAGCGGTTTGGCAAAACGTCCGACCTCGCTGCCGTCTTTCTGACGGACAACTTCAAAGACTTCTTCTGCTTCTTTTGCTTCGAGTTTTTTGACGGCGGCGGCTTCCCATTCGTCCGGTTTGTTATTCGGATTCAGCAGTTTTGAACTGGTCAGGCGGGAACGGACGGCGTTATCGTCTTCCGGCTGCATTTCGCTGATTTGGCGGGTCATCCACGCGGGATTGATGAGCGTCAGGTTATCTCCGAAATTCGTGGTAATATCACGTTTCGGATGATGAAGATAGGGATTCGCTTCGATACCGCTGACATAAACGCCGCCGTAGCGGTTATTCCATGAGCGGAAGAGCAAATCGCGCCGGCAAGCGGTTTCGGAGCGGGATTTGATAACGGAAATATAAACTTCCTGAACATAATGCTCAAACACCAGTACAAGCCCGATGATGAAGATGGTCCAAAGCGAGGACATTATCAAAAAAGCCCGCCGCGGGTCAGTTGTTACGGAATTTTGACAGTTTTGTTCCGTACCGGTCGTATCGTGAGAGTTACACATTGCAGAATTCTCCTTATTTTTAACAGCAATATCAAGTAAATATCTGTAACGCAACTGCCGTGCCGGATTTTCATGTTGCCGAAAAAATGCGGTTTTTCTGTATTTTTTACCTGAAAATGAAGGATTTTTTCCTTTGTGACACAGTACAGTAATTTATGGCGCAGCGTATTTCAGAACTCGAACTGTTGCAAAATAATGCAATTATGACAATTACTTTATGCAAAATGTATTATTTTGATAGGAATAGTGGACTCGTTTAGTGCGTTCCCAAAACTGTTGTCTTGCTCATTCGGCGTGCTGCCGCACATCCTGCTTTTCACGGGAAGGAACGGAAGGCAAAGGAAAAAGATGGAAAGTGGAAAATGAAAGAGACCACAGAAAGAATTGATAATGGGAAATTGATTATTGACAATTAAAAGAAGGAGTTCAACCGTTCACGGCGCGGAGTTTCCCGAATTGCGAATTTTTACCCAACATTTTTTGCCATATTTTGTGTGATGCTGACAGCGCAGGATTGAATTTACACTGGCACTGCCATGCATGCCGCTGCTTGAAATCACCACGCCCGATGCGTTGGAATTCTCTATGGTCGGCAAGACAATTTTATCCGCCGACCATTCAATACGTGTCGGCGTGCCGAGATATTTTTGACCTTTCTGCCGGTTGGAAATCCGCTCCAAATATTTTATCGGATAACATCCTTCGGGAAAATCCCACGGCAATAACGGATTCGTTTCTAACCACGTTTTGATATTTCCCAAAAAGGTTCTGCCATTTACCCGGTATCGGATTTTTCTGCGACCGGATAAACTCTTCCGTCCAAAGCCATTCCTGCCGTTTTAATGCCTTGATTCAATCAATCACATAGCAGGAACGTTCACCGTTCACTCCATGGAAAGTTATTGTAGACAATTTGAGCAGAGTAGCGGTCATCGCTTTTAAGCCGGCCGCAAACATATCTTACCCAAACCATGTGAACCGTGATGTCCGAAAGTTGATTTGATAGAGCCGTTCTGTTCAAGCAAACGGAGAGCGTTTTCTTGACCGACTGCCGATGGTATCCGGCTGTTCTATTTCAAATCCGTCTTCGGCGTGTTATTTTTATGACGGTCAATGAGTTTCTGAAACTCTTCGCAGGCGAATGCTGTCAGGTTTTTATCCCGCCGCGCTAATGCGGCGAGACGTTCACGTATGAGTCAATCGTTCATTTCTTTCTATCAGAAAAAAGTGTGAAAAAGCAAATGGCGGCGGCAAAACCGTTGACCGCAGACCGCTCTAACCGCTTATTTTACGGGACTTACGGCAAACCGATTGCGTCTGCCGTTAAGAGTCCCCGGCATGACCGGCAGAGATCAGCATAACCGCACCGGCTATTTACGTCTGCGGGGGGCGGCGTTGCCGGACGGCGTTGGTTTGTTCATGTCTTCTATTTGTTGTCTCATTTTTTCTGTTTTTATCCAGTCGCGCCTTACATCGTCCATTTTTTCTCTTGCCGGCGGATATTGAGTCATTTCCGACGCAGTGCGATACTGCATGGAACGTGTCAAGGCATCGAAATCCGATTTGCCGGTATGCTCGTAGGTCTCGTAATAATCCTCGCCGAGAGCAAACATCCCTTGTGCATTGCCGGCATCCGCACTTTCTTGAAACAGTTTTCTGCCTTCCTCTTTGTTTTCGGCAATCCCGTATCCGTTGTAGCAGCAATAACCGGCGTAATACAGCCCCTCTGAACAGCCAAGGTCGGCGGCAAGGCGGTACAAGGAATACGCTTCCTTTGGGTTGTAGGGAATTCCCCGATCAACCCGTATATTCTCTTTTTTCCTTCCGCCGTAAATGCGTCCCAACCCCGTGATCGCCAGCGAAGGACAATCTTTCGAGAAATACTTGTCAAATTGCTTGTCTTGCCGCGCCGCATCAACGGCAAGCAATGACTTCGGCAGTTTGTTTTTTTGGAGGGAAAACTGTTCGTGCAGCCGGAGATAATCATTTCGAAATTGTTGCAGAACATCATGAAGTTTTTTCCACTCCCGGCTGCAATCCGTTTGTTTTTCTTTCGCCTGCAAGCCGTTGACAACCGCATAAAGAAACCGCGCCGTATTCGCTTCCGCATTGTCCTGAAGTTCCTGCGCAGCCGCCCGCAAAGTGCTTAATGATTGCCCCTGCTGCAACAATTTTTCCGCTTGGTCGATGCTTTTTGTCAGGGACTCGACCGGCGAAACGGCGGCAGCGATCTCCTCCACCGGAGTCAGTTTCACGTTCCACTCCCGCCGGCGGGGCTTCGGAATAATGGCTCGGTCTCTGTCTGCGTCTCCGTAAAACACAAACGTCGCTTCTTTCGACAGTTCCCGGCTTTCCTCAATAATGTTCCGCAGCCGTTTCATCTTTTCCTGTAATAACTCTTTAATCATTTTATTGAGCGGTAATTCTGCCAGCACCGGATCGCCGGTCAAATCCAGCATCGCATTCGGGTCCTGACGGTCGGCAAACTCTTTACCTTGAAAAATCTTTTGCACCTCTGCCGTTGCGAAACGGGTCAATTCAAAAAAAGTAATTGTGCCGTTTTCATCTTCATCGGCATGCCCTTTCAAGCCCTCGATCAGTGCGTGCGTATAATAACCGAACATTTTTTCGTCCGGGAGGTTCCATTCTTTCCGGTTGCCGCCTCTGGACATCTGTCCTTCGGCACACGCAAACATCCGGGTGATCCCGCCGCCTTTGGCATGGCTGCGGTTTTTCGGCAGCGGAACCATCAACGCCGAATACACATCATCCGTCCCGCCGTCCTGTTGTAAGGGTTCGTTCTTCAAGACCTCATTTTTTAATACGCCGCCCTTTAAGACACCGACATTCTGCGGCGGCGGCTGGACGATTTCCTGACACGCATTCATAAAACAGAATTTGAATTTAGCCCGCGATGTTTGCAGAATTTGCATGACTTTATCGACCGAAACAAGCGTCTCCGGCTTGTCGACACGGGAATCGCGGGCAGCAAGGTATGCTTTGCCGCCAATGTTCATGCCGTGACCGGTGAACATCAGAAAAATCAGATCGTGCGTGTCAGCCCGTTTGGCTAAGTTTTCGATTTGTTCCATAATGTTTTCTTTGTCGGGAACATTTTTGTCTTCTTTGGAATCATTGGTCATGATGTCTGTTGTAAATCCGAGCAAGTCCAATTGTTCTTGCAGACCGGCGGCATCGTTGCCGGGCGACCGCAGCGGCGCAAGGACATCTTTGTCCTGATACTGATTAATGCCGATGAGCAGTGCGTATTTATTTTTGCTGTCGTTGGGATTCAATTTCCGTCCGGCATCTTGGGCGGCAGCGGCAAACGCCGGAAAAAGGAAAAGGGAAACCGCGCAAACGAAAACAGAGCAGAAAACAAAAACGGGGCGGAGACGGTGAAATCGCATTTTTTCCAGCAGGCCGGAGACATTTTACATACGATCAATACCCGAAACAGCCAAAAAAACGACAACCGGAAAGTTTTATAAATTTCTCAATTCCGACAGTAATGCTTGCCGAAAACCCCAATGACGAGTTTTTCCCGCTGGTGGGGAGAACCGCTTAATACTATAATATTATAGAAAAGGAAAGGAACATTATGAGACAATCCTTGACAACACTCCCTTCGGCTGCCCTACCAGAAGAGAGAAGCAGGGCTAAATGGGGCGTATTTGGGGGGGGGGGGCAGAGTTACTGACAAATATTTGCTGCTTATCATCCTCACGGCGACTCTCCTCGCCGTGTTCGGGACAACAGCAAAAGCCGATCACTGCGATCCGTGCGAACCTGTCTGTACATCCGCATGCGATCCTTGTGAACCCGCGTGCAATCCGTGCGACTCGTGCAGCGGGCTGTTCAGCGGCGGATCAACCGGCAGCCGTTCCGGTTTATTCGGCGGAGGTTCTTCCGGCGGCTCCGGTTT
>JAIRPZ010000186.1 GCA_031256755.1 Planctomycetaceae bacterium | reverse complement strand
AAATTTCCTGACAAACTGAAGAATGGAAAACAAAAAGGAAATTGAAAAGGTGTGCAAGCCGGTTTAGAACTGCGTCCCGAATCCTGCGGCAGAGGAATCGGGAAAAAACCGGCTGCTTTCCGGCTGCTTTTACTTCCGCCGGACACTCGCCGCTCTTCCCCGATGTCGACGTGCAGAACAAGCACATAACGGCACGGCAATTCGGAGGCAATTCAGATGGGCAGACACAAAAAAGCGGCGGGCATATTGCCCGCCGCTTAAAGAGTTCTTTATCTTTAAGATATTTTTATCCCTTCACCGGAATCCGGGTCTTGTAGAACGACCGCCAGACGAAGTACAATCCAATGGCAATGAACACGCCCGATACAAGCCAAGTGTAACTCGCATACGCTCCTAGTTCACCCTTGCCGGTAATACTGCCCGCAGCATCCTTCACCGGATTCGGATAGGTCATCGCCAAATAAATTTCCGTTGCCAGCAAGCCGAACAATGTCGAGAACTTGATAATCGGGTTAAGAGCAACAGAAGAAGTGTCTTTGAACGGGTCGCCGACCGTATCGCCGATAACCGCTGCGGCATGCAGTTCTGTCCCCTTTTGTTTCAAATCAACTTCGACCACCTTCTTCGCATTGTCCCACGCACCACCGGCATTCGCCATGTAAATCGCTTGAAACAAACCGAAAATCGCTATCGAAACGAGATACGCCACGAAGAAGTTCGGGTCAATGAAAGCAAATGCCAGCGTCATACAGAACAACGCAGTAAAAATGTTCCACATCCCCTTTTGAGCGTACTCAGTGCAGATACTCACGACTTTTTTCGCATCGTTAATATCCGCCTCCGCTTTGTTCATATCAAACGTCCGTTTGATAAACTCAACGGCTTCGTAAGCACCGGTTGTCACCGCTTGCGTTGCCGCACCGGAAAACCAGAAAATCACCGCACCGCCGAAAATCAAACCGAGAATCACCGGGGCTTGCGTCAGGTCAAGGTTAAGGAGTTGCAGTTTATCAAGCATCAGGATGATGGCAAATATCATCGTTGTCGCACCGGCAACTGCTGTTCCGATAAGTACCGGTTTTGCCGTTGCTTTGAATGTATTGCCGGCACCGTCATTGGCTTCGAGCAGGTGTTTGCCCATCTCAAAATCCGGTTCAAAACCGTAATCCTTTTTGATTTCTTCTTTGATGCCGGGCTGCGCCTCGATTTGCGATAACTCGAAAATTGACTGGGCGTTGTCCGTCACCGGACCATAACTGTCAACGGCAATCGTGACCGGTCCCATTCCCAAGAAACCGAAAGCAACCAAACCGAAAGCAAAAATCGGAGCGTGTGTGCCGAGAAATTCAAAACCGGTGAACTGCGTAATGCCATAAGCAACAGCCATCAGAACGGCAATCAAACCGCCTGTCCAGAAGGCACTGAAATTGCCCGCCGTAATCCCGGAAAGAATGTTCAGCGAGGCACCGCCTTCACGGCTCGCTGTTACCACTTCCTGAACGTGTTTCGATTTGGACGAAGTGAAAATTTTCGTGAATTCAGGAATCAGCACCGCCGCCAGCGTTCCGCAGGTAATAATACCGGCAAGTTTGTACCACGCACCGTGCGGCAGGTGATTGAGCATCAGCCAACTGAACACAAACGAAGTCGCAATGCAAAGACCGGCAGCAATCCAAATCAGATTCGTGAGGGTTTTTTCAAAGTCCTCGGCACCCGCTTCGGTTTTGTGTTCGTATTCTTTGACGGCAAACTGCTGATTGATGAGGTAGCCGACACCGGAAAGGAAGCCCATCAGAATCCGCATAAAGAAAATCCAGACGATTAACTGGGCTTGCAGTGCGGACGCGGTGAGACCTTCGATATTGAGTTTTGCAACTGTTTCAGGAGTAATTGCCAAAGTAATAAAGGTAATCAACGCCACACCGGTAACACCGTAGGTCTCGAAACCGTCTGCGGTCGGACCGACACTGTCGCCGGCGTTGTCGCCGGTGCAGTCGGCAATCACGCCGGGGTTGCGAGGGTCGTCTTCACCGACTTTGAAAACGATTTTCATTAAATCCGAACCAATGTCGGCAATTTTCGTGAAAATACCGCCGGCAATACGCAACGCCGAAGCACCGAGCGATTCACCGAGGGCAAAGCCGAGGAAACAAATCCCGACAGGAAATCCTTTGATACTCGCCAAAAGCAGGATAATCACCATCACAATCAGTTCCAGCGAAATGAGGAAAAGACCGACGGACATACCGGCTTGCAGCGGAATGTTGACAACGCCCCACGGTTTGCCTTTGAGCGAGGCAAAAGCGGTTCGGGAATTGGCGTAAGTATTGAGACGGATGCCGTACCAAGCGACAATCGTTGAGCCGGCAATGCCGAGCAGAGTGAACAGGAGAACTTCGGCGATGAGGATTCCCGGATTATGTGCGGCTTCCTCGGCTCCGAACCATCCCGGTGCAAAAACATAGACGGCGAAAGCAGCACCGATAATGATAAAGAGCCAGAACAGAAACCAGATTTGCCGCATTAAATAGGTGCAGCAGGTTGCATAAATGATATTCGCAACGTCCGCCATTCGTTTGTGGACGTTGAGTTTTTTCACTTGCTGAAAGTAATAAAGGGAAAGCCCGAAAGTGAGGACGACGACAACCAGTCCGAGGCAAAGGGTCACAAACCCGTCCATACCGAAAAGGGACTTCCCTTCAGCCATAGAGGGGATTTTGAGGTCGGCTTCGCTGGCGAAAGCCGTCATGCCGGTCGCGAAAAGGGCGAACAGCGGTGTCAAAAGACGGTAAATGTTTTTCATAGGAAACAAAGTGTAAAGGTGTAAAAATAGGGGAAATGGAAAACGGACGCAAATTCGTACCGTCTTTTATCGTGGCGGTTATTTTAACACGGTTTGAGGAAAAGACAAGGCAACCCGCGCCGGTTTTTTCATTTTGTTTTTTCCGCTATTTATGGACATTTTGAGCATTTGTGTTAAAATCAGGGCTGAAACACGTCGCCGCAGTGCTGAATTTGTTGTAAAAAATATGCTTGACAGTCCGTCCGATTACATAATGCTGAAAATTTCCCCTTATTACCGGTGGAAGTATTATTTTGACTTTTTTCTTGCGGTATTGTTGATCATTCCGGCAGTGCTTATCACCGCTGTTGCGGTCTTTTTTGTCAAACTGACATCGCGGGGTCCCTGTCTTTATTCGCACATCCGGCTCGGACTTGACGGCCGACCGTTTACGATTTACAAAATCCGCACTATGCGTGCCGAAGCCGAAGCGGCAACCGGTCCGGTTTGGACGGCACGCGACGACAAACGGATCACCGCCGTCGGGAAAATTCTCCGCAAAACACATATCGACGACTTGCCGCAGTTCTATAATGTTTTGCGGGGAGATATGTCTTTGACCGGTCCCCGGCCGGAACGCCCGGAATTCGTCAAGATATTGGAAAAACGGATTGACCGCTACGGATACCGCTTGTTTGTCAAGCCCGGCATTACCGGACTTGCCCAACTCAATCTGGAACCGGATACCGATTTGAATGATGTCCGCCGGAAATTAGTGCTTGATTTCGAGTACATGGAAAAATGTTCGTTCCGGCTTGATCTCCGGCTGCTCCTTTGTTCTGCAATCAATATCCTATGCCCCGGCAGCCGGAGTTTGGTCAAATTTTTCCGGTTAACACGCCGGTCGGCGGAATCGCCGTGGGCCGCGAGTTTGCTGCCGAATAATGCGGTCTCTTCCAATGAAGAAGAACGGCTTTCGCAAATTTTGATAAAGCGTGCCATTTAACACAATGACGGTCATTCTGACACTCGAAACGACTTGCGATGAAACGGCGGCGGCGGCAGTGACCGATACGCTCGAAGTTCTCGGCAGTGTGGTGGCTTCGCAGGATTCGCTGCACCGGAAGTTCGGCGGAGTAGTGCCGGAAATTGCGTCCCGCGCCCATCTTGAAAACATTTTGCCGGTCATTGACGAAACGCTCCGCAGGGCGAATATCACGCTTGCCGATATTGATGCCGTTGCCGTTGCCAATCAGCCCGGTCTTGCCGGTTCGCTTCTGGTCGGACTGATGGCCGCCAAGACCCTTGCCCTTGTGCTGCAAAAACCGCTGATCGCCGTGAATCATTTACAGGCGCATATTTACGCCTGCAAAGTTGCCTTCAGGATTGATCCGTTTCCGTGTATCGGTCTGATTGTGAGCGGCGGACATTCCAGTTTGTACCGGTGCTGCGGGGCGATTGATTTCACGCTGCTTGGCGGAACAATTGACGATGCTGCCGGTGAAGCGTTTGACAAAACGGCGGTGATGCTTGGCTTGCCGTATCCGGGCGGGCCGTCTATTCAGAAAGCGGCGGAAACCGGAAATCCGAAAAAATACGCTTTTCCCCGTCCGCTGCTGAACGAAAACCGGCTGGCATTCAGTTTCAGCGGATTAAAAACGGCGGTGCGCTATCACTTATTCGGTCCCGGCGAATCGAAGGGAGAACGTGTCAACCTTCCGTTATTGCCGCAGGAAATTGCGGATGTTGCGGCATCGTTTCAGGAAGCGGCGGTTGACTGTTTGGTCGGCAAATCGCTGCAAGCGTTGAAAGAAACCAACTTGCACACGCTTTGTGTCGGCGGCGGTGTTGCAGCCAATGCGAGATTCCGGCAGAAATTAGAAACCGCTGTCAGGGAAAAAGGATACCGCCTGTTTATGGCTCCTCCTTCTTTATGTACGGACAATGCTGTAATGGGGGCGATTGCGGTTGAGCGGTATAATGCCGGATTGTTTGAACCGCTTGATTTGGATGCTGCCGTCAGATGACAACAGTCCCGCAGCGGCGGGGCATTATTTTGAGAACGTCCCCCCAATAACGTCCGTGCGGCAACACCCCGTCCGGCGAGGACAGCCCTCTTGCTGAATTCTTTGGATCGGTTATAATACTTTTCCGTTATGCTTCCGCGAAACGGTATTTTCCCGGTTTTTTGTGCGAAACATGGTCATCTGAATTGTGACTGTGGCGGAGGTTATTTCGCCCAGCCCAGCCCAGCCCAGCCCAGCCCAGCCCAGCCCAGCCCAGCCCAGCCCAGCCCAGCGATCAGCGTAAGCG
>JAIRPZ010000125.1 GCA_031256755.1 Planctomycetaceae bacterium | reverse complement strand
TTGCGGTGAGTGTTGCTCCGGTTTCGGCTGTGCCGCTAATCGTCACCGTGCCGGAGTTATTGTTGTTCGTGCCGCACTCACATCCGGCAAAGACGGCGGCGAGGCAGAGTAAAAGAGTTGCGAAAGCGTATTTCGCCGGAGTAGTCCTGCGGGGAAATTTACCCCCCCCCCCCCAATGTGTTTATTGTGACGCTAGAAACGGCACAAACCGTTTTTTCCTTGCAGACGGCAGTAAAACCGGCAGGATTAGTGATGTTGTCTAATCGAATCTTGTTCATCGTTTTTTCTTGAAAAGAGTTGTTAAAAAATTACGCCGAAACGGCAAACTTTGCCCAAACGGCATCAACGAGTGCAATATACATTGCGAAAAAGAATTGTCAAGAAACTCTTGTCAAAAAATCAAAAATGAGCAAAAAACTGAATTTGGCGGAAATTCATGAAAATGATCGAAATAGCGGTTTACAAAACCGTCCGAACCGGATAAAATGTCCGTTGCGATTACTGTTCCCTTTGAGCCGCGTTACACTTCTCCGATGCAGCAGGAATTTGATCAATCAATCAGCACCATTACCAAAGAAGAATTAAGCGGAAAAGGAGTGACCGCCGGTTATCGGGCTGTCAGTGTGCTTGCCGTTGTTGCCCTGTTTTTATCGCTCTTCACGCCGCTGATGCTGATGAGCAATTGGTTCATCATTTTTCCTCTTTCGGGGGCGGCTTGCGGGCTGTTCGGGCTTTACAAGATTTTGACCTGTCCCTTCGATTATACCGGCAAAGGATTTGCGATGGGCGGTATTGTGTTTTCTTTTGTTCTCGGTCTGACCTCCGCCGGCTGGGGAATTTATCAATTCTATTTTAATGTGCCGTATGGTTATACCGCTGTGGATTTTTTGGAACTCCGTCCCGATCCGCAAACAAACAAACTGCCGGAGACGATTTTGCAGATTGCGAAAGATCACCGGAAAATTTATATCAAAGGATATATTTATCCCGGCAGACAAATGTCCGGCATTCAGAATTTTATGTTTGTCCGCACGGTTGAACATTGTCAATTTTGTTCGCCGGAACAAAATCCGTTTGATATGATCAGCGTGCATTGTATCGGCGATTTGCGGATTCAATACCGTCCGAAACAAGTACATATCGGCGGTGAACTATACATCAACGAAACATTCAAATACGGCGAATTGCCTTACCATATTGAAGCCGATTTGTTCCGGTAACCGCTGCATACGGTATTTCTGCCGGCAGTGTCCCCTCCCCCCTTTTCGGCTTTCGGGTTTGTGATAGAATACCCGAACCTTTGACGAGCCGATCAGCGGCAAGGCAAATGGGTTGCCGGAAGCGGGGCAATGATCGGGCGGAAGCCCCCCTGTTGACGGCAAAAGAAAATCGGTTATAATGACCGCAGATTTAATTACTCGAATTTAATTAAATCACTTTCAATCTGAATTTTGCGGGGCAAGTTGCCGAAGCGGGATTCTGTGATCTTTGACATAAAGGTAGTGAAAACGGCAGGTGCAGTCGTTTCCCAACGGAACGATTGACCTGTTCATAGAAAATTCGACGAATTTTTTGTGAACTCCAAGAAATCCAATGAGAATTGGTGATGAATAATAAAAGTCCTTGACTGATGACCATCAGTCAAGGCAACCAGAGAGAAATCTCTATCAATTCGATGTTTATCGTTTTCCGAAAGGGAAATGTTAATAACGATATAAATTGAAGGGTTTGATCCTGGCTCAGAATGAACGTTGGCGGCGTGGATTAGGCATGCAAGTCGTACGGACGCAGCAATGCGTTAGTGGCGAAAGGGATAGGAATACATAGATTATCTGCCCTCAGGACGCGGATAGCGGCGGGAAACTGCCGGTAATACGCGATAATTTCTCCGGAACAAAGGTGTGATTCCGCCTGGGGATGAGTCTATGTCCTATTATGCTAGTTGGCGGTGTAATGGACCACCAAGGCTATGATGGGTACGAGGCGTGAGAGCGTGTCCTCGATCACTGGAACTGAGACACTGTCCAGACACCTACGGGTGGCTGCAGTCGAGAATCTTCGGCAATGGACGAAAGTCTGACCGAGCGACGCCGCGTGTGTGATGAAGGTCTTCGGATTGTAAAGCACTGTAAGTTGGGAGGAAATGTATCGGGGTACTCCCCGGTATTTGACCTATCTTCAAAGTAAGGACGGGCTAAGTTCGTGCCAGCAGCCGCGGTAAGACGAACTGTCCAAACGTTATTCGGAATCACTGGGCTTAAAGGGTGCGTAGGCTGTCCGGTAAGTGGGGTGTGAAATCCCTCAGCTCAACTGAGGAATTGCGCTCCAAACTGTCGGACTCGAGGAATGTAGGGGTAACCGGAACTTGCGGTGGAGCGGTGAAATGCTTTGATATTGCAAGGAACACCAATGGCGTAGGCAGGTTACTGGGCATTTTCTGACGCTGAGGCACGAAAGCCAGGGTAGCGAACGGAATTAGATACTCCGGTAGTCCTGGCTGTAAACGCTGAGCACTTGGTCGAAGGGTACTCCATAGCCCTTTGGTCGTAGAGAAATTGGTAAGTGCTCCGCCTGGGGAGTATGGTCGCAAGGCTGAAACTCAAAGGAATTGACGGGGGCTCACACAAGCGGTGGAGGATGTGGCTTAATTCGAGGCTACGCGAAGAACCTTATCCTAGGCTTGACATGCGGGATGCCCGCCCTGAAAGGGGGTCGGGTTGCCTTCTGGGTGAAACCAGCACAGGTGCTGCATGGCTGTCGTCAGCTCGTGTCGTGAGATGTCGGGTTAAGTCCCTTAACGAGCGAAACCCCTATCACTAGTTGCCAGCGTGTCATGACGGGGACTCTAGTGAGACTGCCTAAGTTAATGCGGAGGAAGGTGGGGATGACGTCAAGTCCTCATGGCCCTTATGCCTAGGGCTGCACACGTCCTACAATGCAACACACAAAGGGATGCAACCTCGCGAGAGTGAGCAAATCCCAAAAAATGTTGCCCAGTTCGGATTGAAGTCTGCAATTCGACTTCATGAAGTCGGAATCGCTAGTAATCGCGGGTCAGAATACCGCGGTGAATGTGTTCCTGAGCCTTGTACACACCGCCCGTCAAGCCACGAAAGTGGGGGGCATCCGAAGTCGCCGTGGTAACCATTAGGGACCAAGTGCCGAAGATGAACTCCGTGATTGGGACTAAGTCGTAACAAGGTAGCCGTAGGGGAACCTGCGGCTGGATCACCTCCTTTCTAAGGATACTTAGAAACGCTGACGTTTTTCACCGTTCAGCATAATAAGTATGGAGACGATCCTCATTGTTCATCTGCCGTTTCACTTCTTTTGTATAAAGAGTCCGGTAAGCAATTACCGGACTTTTTTTGTTTTCCGCCCGAAAAAATTATCATACAGGTAAGCAAGACCGGTTTCCACATTTTTCACATTAGCAAAACCTGCTCCCAACAAAATTCGCCGTCCCGTCATATTTTTTGATAACACCTTCTATGGTTTCCACTGCGGTTGGCTTCAATCAGAGACACGGATAAGAATTATAATCGGCGGACATCGTCGGAATCTGTTTGACCTGTATGTTCCGCTCAACCGTTAAAAAAGGTAGATATGCGAGGCGGTTTTTGCCGATACATCCGCTGTGTCCTGTTGCCGAATGACGGATCATTCACACAGGAAACCGTGCCATGCAGGTCGTTCTCCGCACATTATTTGTCCGATGCCGTCTTCAAACAGTTGCCGCTGTTTTGTTGTCCGTTGTCCTTACGTGTGCGGTTTTTGCCGAAGAAAACGGCAATGAAGGAGAACGTCTCTTTGCCTCGGCAGCAGCAGCGGAACGACAGAATAATCCGGCAGAAGCCGAATATCTTTACGAACAATGCAGCGAATTTTCCCGCCGAAACCGCCTCCTGAAATTGGAAGCCGCAGCATTGCACCGCATTGCCGTCATCAAAGCACAGAATAAAAAATTCACGGAAAGTGCCGAATGTTTCCGCCGCGCCGAAAAACTCGATCCGAAAAACGTCCTTATTCTCTGCGATTTAGCACAACTTTATGCAGACCGTAAGATGTACGGAGACGCAGAGTCCCTGCTTAAAAAGGCGTTTAATACGTCTCCGAATGATCCCAAAGTTTTGTTTTGCCTCGGTACGGTTATTGCCTCGCAACAGCGTGGAGCGGAACGGCAGGCGGAAGGATTGCGTTATCTGAAACTTGCCGTCGGTGAAGCCGATGCTTATCGGGAACTTGCCCGTATTTACCGTTCAAAAGGGGATCTCGGACAAGCCGAATTTGCGGAACAACGGGCAAAGTTAGCCGAAATGCAGACAATTTCCGCTTCCGCTTCTTCTGACTCCAAAACCGGCCCGGTTCGGTCAGCACCGGACAAACCGGTACAGCGGACACATGTTCCGAACACGCCCGCCGAAATTGTGGAACGAAACCGGCAGGAACTTCTCCGTGCGGAATCGGCGAACATTGCGGCAAAAATCGCCGCTCAACAACATCCGACCGATTCTCCGTCAC
>JAIRPZ010000291.1 GCA_031256755.1 Planctomycetaceae bacterium | reverse complement strand
TACTGATTCATCCGGTTGAACATCCGGTTTCTGCCGGCTGCCGTCACTTTTTGCACAAAACCGAAGGACTGCTGATAACCGACCGAAACCATCACCGGATCAAGTTGCATGACGGCATTCCTGATGTCGTTTTCATTCCAAAATTCGCCGCCGGTTGAAACGGTATAATTCTGAATGGCGGCGTTCAAATCCGAGTCCGGAGCCACATTTCCAAGAAGTGTCGAAAAGTTTGCCCATCCTTTGCTGCTGATAGCCGCATTGGTTTCTACGCCGTCAATGTTCACCGAAAGAGAATCAGAAGCCGTTGTAACGCGGTTGATTTTGACGACATCCGCCCCGCCGGAAGTTGCGGAAACAATGGTGAGTTTATTGTTGCCGCTGGTATCGCTGATGACCGCTTTGTTGTCGACAATCGGTACAGATGATGTTGACAACGTCGCACTGCCGATCTGAATCACCCCGTTTCCGCTGCTTGTGGAAACAATGTTATTGGCTGCAACTGATGAACTATGATTGCCGTAATTAAGCAGAACGATGGTTGTCTTACCTGCAAAGTTCACATTGCCGGAAGCAACGAGTTTATCATAATTCGTACTTCCGATTTCGATATAGAGAACCGACCCGTTATTAAATAAAAAGTTCTGACCTGTAAAAGTATTGGGCAAAGTATCGGGCGAAGCCACCCCCGGATTGAGACCATACGTTGCGTCGATAATAAAATCCATCCCGCCTTTTCCCGCACCGGCAAGGACAGAACCGACTCCCCAACCGCTTGACGATCCGACTGTATAACTTCCCGTCGTACCGTAATAATCCTTTTGCAAATTGACCGTAACATTCCGAAAAACAAAATTGTTCGCTCCGTTGCCGCTGATGTCCGCGTTCAATGTAACAAAACTTTTCAGCGGACTTGTACCGGTAATGATCAGTTTTGACGCTTCAACGTTTAATGCAGCGTTGATGACGTTGTCCGTACCTTGTACGGTGAATTTGCCTCCTTCTTTTACAGTGATTGTCCTGCCGGAATCTATCGTGCTGCCGTTCCACAACGAGATCGTTCCGGCATTGGTCACGTCCATCCCTAAACCGGCAGCGAAGAGGTTGATTTGTCCGGTACTTGTATTGACTAGAGGATTACTGCCCGTGATACGCGCTGAATTGTACACATTGATTGTTCCGCTGTTTGTCACATTTCCGGCGGAAACGCTAATCGGATCGCTATGGTCTGCCGTTCCGAGGTTTAACGTTCCCTTGTTTGTCAATGTGCTGTTCACCGAAAGCGAACTGGTCTTTACCGTTAAACTGCCGCTGCTGTTAATGGTTAATGCCGCAAGGTTTTCCACGCCAAAACCGGAGGCAGGCGGAGAAAGAGTGATGCGGTGATTGATAATTGCTGTATCAAGGTCGCCGCTGATGGAACCCGGATAGGAAAGTCGCCGCGTATACGGTGGCGTTTCGCCCGGACGAATTTCAAGAAATTCCTGACGCGCCGAATTGTTGAACCATCGTGTTCCGCTGTACTTCGGATCGATTGTTGAAATGCCGAGAATATCGCTGTATTGGTTGCTCTGCTGCCGGTTGGTTTCGGAGATGCCGAACCACTCGCCGTCTTGGAATGAGGTAAAAGTGAGACCGTCAGCAAGAAGGGACATTTCGGCAGCGCAGAAAACAACAAGTCCGCAAAAAATTGTCAGCGCGGCACGTTTTGCTCCGTTTTTTCCTGCCTGATTTGCCGTACCCATTTTTCGACCTCTTTGCCGCGATAGTTGACGCTGTCCGTAAAGCCCGCCTCTTGCTTTTCGGCAAACCGGATCGCCACTGTTTAGAAATAATGCGCCCGCCGGCGTTAATTTTTTACCATGTTTCTTTACGGAACGGCTTTATCCGAAATATCTTTCCGGCACCACGCCCCGTCCCAGCGGATACACTTGACCGCGGTATAAGCCGCCAACTTTGCTTCCGAAACGGTTGCCCCCAAACCGGTTACGCCTAACACCCGCCCGCCGCCGGTTAACGGAAGACCATCGCTGTTTTGTTCATGTTCCGCCGCCAATACCGTTCCTGCATGGAACACTTTCGTATTCGGAATCTTTGCCGCTTCGTCCAATCCCCGAATCGGAAAGCCCTTTTCATAATTGCCGGGATACCCTTTGCTTGCCATCACGACACAAACTGCTGACCGTTCATCCCAATCCAGCGGACCGATTTCTTCCAGCCGGTTGTCGATGACGGCTTCGCAGATGTCGATGAAATCCGTTTTCAGCCGCATCAAAAGGGGCTGACATTCAGGATCGCCGAACCGGACATTGTATTCCAGTACCTTCGGTCCCTGTTTCGTCATCATCAGACCGGCATAGAGAACTCCCTTAAACGGTGTTCCGCCGCTGTTTAAGGCATGAACGGTCGGTACAAGGATATACTCTTCTATCCAGTGCAGTGATTTTTCGTCCACAACCGGTGCCGGTGAATAGGCACCCATTCCGCCGGTGTTCGGACCGGTATCGCCGTCGTAAGCCGCTTTGTGATCTTGTGCCGGCGGCAAGACCGCAATCGTTTTTCCGTCTGTGATGGCCAGCACACTTGCTTCCTGACCGATGAGACGTTCTTCCAGCACGATCCGATCGCCTGCGCTGCCGAATTCTCTGTTCTGCGTGATCCGTTTGACTGCATCAATCGCCATAGACCGGTTCTCGCAAACGAAAACTCCCTTACCGGCAGCGAGACCGTCTGCTTTCACGACAATCGGCATATCCCGGTCTTCGTTCAGAAAGTCAATGGCATCATTGCCGCGTGAAAAGGTGTGATAGACGGCGGTGGGAACATTCCCTTTGCGGAGGATTTCTTTGCAGAAAATTTTGCTTCCTTCGAGTTGAGCGGCCGCTTTATTCGGACCGAAAATCCGTAAATTTTCCGCTTCGAACGCGTCGACAATTCCTTCGCAAAGCGGGACTTCGGGACCGACGATAGTTAAGCCGATGTTTTTTTCTTTGACGAAACGGATCAGGGCCGGGAAATCCGTTTCTTTGACGGGGACGTTTCGGATTTTGCCGTTTTCAGCGGCGGTGCCGGCATTTCCGGGGGCGACGAAGACGGTTTCTGCTTTCGGACTTTGCGCTGTTTTCCAAGCGAGGGCGTGTTCGCGTCCGCCGGAGCCGATGATAAGGACATTCATAATTGTACCGATTTTCAGTAAAACGAAACACTATAAACGGTGATTGTGTTTTTTGCAACCATTCGCCGGCGGACAGAAAATCCGTTTTTCCGTTTTTTCGGAAGCGGGGGATAATTTCCCCCTTGCCCTTTATCGATTCTGTGGTAAAATGGAAAACAGTAATGTTTTTTTAATTCAGCGATAACGTCAATGCAAATTAACATTTCCGCCCGACACGGCGATTTAAGCGAGGCAACGAAGGAAAAAATAACACAAAAGATCGAAAAAATCCAGCGTTATTTTGAACGGATGACAGCCATTGATGTTACCGTTGATTTGAGCAAAGCCGACGAGCCGGGCGTTGAAGTGATTGTGAAATCTGAACACAAACACGATTTTGTCGCCGATGTCAGAGCCGAACGGTCTGGCGACCTTTTCGGTGCCGTTGATCAGGTGATCGCAAAACTGGAACAGCAAATCCGAAAACATAAAGAAAAATTGCAGGATCACGGGAAAAATCCGCCTGCCGGTGTCTGATACCGTTTTACGGTTCCGTTAGTACAATTTCAAAATTTAACCAGCATAAAGGGGAGGAGTTGGCGAATGAAGTTTGCCGATTTTATATTGAAAAAAGCCGTCAAGGCAGAGATTAATGCAACCGACAAACAAGGAGTGATCCGGGAAATCGTGCAGTCCTTGCTTGATGCCGGCGGCGTGAAAAAAAATGAGTACGAAGGGATCGTCAAGGCGATCATTAAGCGGGAAGAACTTGGTTCCACCGGAATCGGACGCGGCATCGCCGTTCCGCACACCAAACATCCAAGCGTTGATCGGCTTGTCGGCTGTGTTGCCGTCAGCGGAGACGGGATCGACTTCGACAGTTTGGACTGTGAAAAAGTACAACTGTTCTTTTTGCTGATTTCGCCGCCGGATTGCCCCGGCGACCACCTGCGGGCTTTGGAACATATTACTCGCCAGTTGAAGGATGATACGTTCTGCCGGTTTTTGAAACAGTCCAAGAAAGCGGAAGATATTCTCTCTCTGCTTGACGAAGCCGACAACAATATGTTCGGAAAATAGAGGAATCGGCGGCTGTCCCTTGCTACGGCGGACAACTCCGGCGGTCTTTCGATATCTCTCACTATGCCATGCAACCGCAAAAAACGTTGACAAAAGATATTGTTGTGCAGAATCGCAGCGGGATTCATGCCCGTGTCAGTGCGGTCATTGTACAAACGTGTAAACGCTTTGCCTCGGAAGCCCGTTTGCGCACCGAAACAGCCGTTGCCGATTGCCGGAGTATTATTGATCTTCTTTCGTTAGGAGCCAGATGCGGAATCACCGTCACGCTGGAAATCACCGGCGAGGATGCCGAAAATCTGATGAATGCGATCACGGAACTTTTTGAAGCCCGGTTTAACGAAGATGAGGAGTCGCAATAGGGCAGAGGAACAGAAGAGAGGAGCGGAGAGAAAAACACCCGATCCGTTATGAGTACGTTTCCATTGTACGGCATCCGCTGCCGAATTGCTGCTGAATCTCTTCGGCATGTTTTTGATTCCGGCATAAGCCGAAAAATGCCGTTCCGCTGCCGCTCATCTGAGCAGCAAGGCATCCCGACGCAAGAAGACGGTTTTTAATTTCGCTGCCGCCTTGCCAAATTTTTTGAGCGGATTCTTCCAAGCGGTTAAAAAGGTGTTGACCGATTTCTTCGGCATTGCCGGAAGACAATGCCGTTATCAATTTTTGCGGCGAGCGGAATTGCCGGTCGTGATTCGGCATACATTCCGCGTAAACCGCTGCGGTCGAAAGCCCTTCTTCCGGTTTGACGATGACCAGATGCAGCGGCGGTACGGCAGGCAGCGGCTCAATACGCTCGCCGCGTCCGGTACTGATCGTTGGTGTCTTGTAAAAAAAAATCGGGCAATCGCTCCCGATTTCGGCAGCAAGCGGCAGCAATTCGCTGTCCGAAAGGTTCACATTCCAGCACCGGTTTGCCAGACGGAGTACCGCTGCCGCATCGCTTGAACCGCCGCCGAATCCGGCCTGACTCGGAATCCGTTTCATTAAATGAATGACCGCTCCTTTCAGGACGTTCCCTTTTTTTTGCAGCAGTTTTGCGGCTTTAACCGCGATGTTGGAATCATCCGCAGGGACATCGGTACCGCCGCCGGTGCAGACCAAACGGATTTGCGGATCGTCTGCCGATTCAAACAAAAGGGTATCGAACAGACGAATCGGAACTGCCGCAGAGACAATTTCGTGAAAACCGTCGC
>JAIRPZ010000271.1 GCA_031256755.1 Planctomycetaceae bacterium | reverse complement strand
TAAGCACTTATCTTGGCGTGAAATTGCATCAATCATTCGCTGCTTTTGTGCGGACTTGACGGCAACCGCGGCAGAGGAGCAGCCGCTAAAACGCCGGTTTTCGGGTTGTTGAAACGCGGCGGTAAAGGTTTGTCAAAGTTGTTGAGAATTGTTCCAAAGAGCATTTGATGCCGGTCATTCAAGGACGAATCCTTGACGGCAGCACGATTCACACAGACGGATGGAAGGCGTATGACGGACTTATTCTCCATGCGTGCCGTTTCAATCACCGGAACGAAATTCTTATACAAAATTATCAAAAATTAGCCACTAAACTTGTCAAGCACCTTTTCCATATCCATTTTCAATTCAAAGAACAACCTTTAACCATTAACAAACCAATGAAAGCATGATGTGGTCATCAGCAAATATCTTGCCGATGCAGAGGAGGAAAAAGCCGCTTTGAAACAGTGGGAGGCGGCAAACAAAGGGAAAGCACCGGAGGAACAGGAACCGGCACCGATGTCGGTGATGAGGCATTATTTGCCGGAACGGTATGCTGATGCGAAAACATCCGGTTTGTCCGCCGAAGTAAAAAAGGGAAAGAACGTTATTGATTTTGCAATGAAAGTAGAATAAAACGGGCAGGCAGGACAACTTCCTGTCCTCGTGCCGCTCTTCCAAGCGGGAAAATGTATGGTAAAATCTGTCCATTTCCCGTAAATTATGTCCGTGATTGTTCTCTATCCATGTTCCCAGTTTGACTATCTTTTGCAGGATCGTACCGAAGAAGAGGCGCAGCAACTTTTTGAATATTGGACGGCAGCACATCATCCTGCCGTTCTCGAAATCAATGACCAACTGCCCCGCTGGGAAACCGTTTCGGTACCTCTTTTCAACCTGCAAAACGATACAGTTCTTATTCCGCCGTGCTGCGAATCTTTTTGGAGCGAGGAATGGGAAAAACAAACGGCAGATTGCACGCTGATACGAAATGGTACAGACCGGAACGATATTGCGGCGAAAATACTTGAAAGCCGGAACAGCAGCAGACATGCTTTCCGCGAAGAATTGATTGCCGGCTGTTATGCCGCCGCCGCTGCCCGGTTTCTGATCGCATTGCTGGAACAGAATATGCACTATATTCAGATGCCGGACGAAACACGGCTTAAAACGCTGTTTACCGAAGCGGCAGCGGCAGACCGAAACGGACAGCACGAAATTGCGGAAAATACTCTTCGGGAACTCATCGGCGAAATATCGCAGACAAAAGATAATTATTATCCGGCGCAGAATTATTTTCTCGAACTGATTCTTGTAACAAAAACAACAGCCGGTCATCCGCTTCGGAAATTGTTACAAAAAAACATGCAGGAAAGCCGGAAAACAACTTTATTTATGCCGTCCGCTTTGCTGAAACAGATGCCGGAAATGTTTCCCGAAACATGGGAGACATTGAAAACCGCCGCGGCGCAAGATGCCGTCCGCTTCATCGCTGATGACACCGCCGCACAATCATTGACGCTGATGCCGGTATTGGACGCAGCGGATCATCTGTCGGCAGGACTTTCGGTCTATCACGAATTACTGAATGTTTCGCCGAAAGTGTACGGCAAACTCGCTGCCGGTTTGTCGCCGGTTTTGCCGCAACTGCTGAAAGCGGCGGATATGAAAGGGGCTGTTCATTTTGCACCGCTTGACGGCTGGAAAATCAAAGGAGAAGAACAAAGCAAAATTATGTGGCAGGGACATGATAAAACGCCGATCGATGCATTGATTCAATATCCGATAGACGCTTCGCGGTATCTTGGTTTCTTCGAGTTCGCCGATCAGTTCGGTAAGATTGTGAACGGCGATCCGGTGCCGACATCGGTGTTTGCTCTTTTCCCCGGTCAGGAAAGCGTTTGGCTGGAATCGTTGAAGCGGGCAGTTTCTTATGATGCCGGTTTGGGCAAGTTTATGGACATCGAAGAATACTTCGAGGACTCCGCCTGCTGCGGCGATACCGTTTATTTCGGTTACGAAAAATATCCGGTGCAGGCATTGAACACCGCCGAAACCGATCCGGTTTCATCATGGAACATTTTGTATCGAAAAAATATTGACCGGCTGACACAATCCTCTGTCGAAACACTTTTAACTATGCTTCAAAAACCGGCAGGGACATCGCCGGCAGCGGCCCAATTTGCGGAAATCATCGGTCAAACGGCGGCGAAATCCGAAGAGACCCATTCTGCCGGCGGCGGTTTTTTAGCGGTCAATCCGTTTAGTTTTCCGATAAAAATCAACATTGACGGCAAACCGACAGATGTCCCGCCGATGGGTTATGCGTATACCGCTAAAACCGTCAAAGAGGAATCGCCTGCCGAAACGGAAACGGTTTCCCGCAACCGAACCGGTTTCAATCTTGCCGGTTTCTTCGCCAAAAAAATTATCAAACAAACAGAACCGGTTTTAGCCCGAAAAGCAACCGATGATCTCGGCAGGGGGGAAAAACGCCGCGTTTATCTGCTGGAAAACCGTTTTTTCAGTGCCAAATTCGATGCCGTAACCGGTGTTCTGCGGTCGGTTTTTACAAACCGGTCTCGACATAATCAACTGTCGCACCAAATTGCTTTCCGCAGCAATCAGGCGTATTCAATATCTGCTGCCGATGAAATCGTCATCACAAAATCAACGTCCGATACCGGACAACTGAAAATAACCGGTCGTCTTGTCCATGCGGACGGCAGCCTTGCCGCCCGGTATACCGAAACGGCAACGATCCGTTCCGAAAGCCGGCTGCTGGAATTGGAATTGACGCTCGAACCGGCGGCAGAACCGGACGAAGACCGGTGGAACTCTTATTTTGCCGTCCGGTATGCGTGGAATGACGATACCATGGAAATGCGGGGCGGATTGAATGACGGCGTTCATCTTTTGCCGGATCAAACCGCTCTGCACTCGCCGCTGTTTATTGATTTGCGTAACGAAAAAGAATCGCTGACATTTTTTTCGGAAGGACTGCCGTTTCACCGGCGCAGCGGACACCGGCAATTAGACACGCTGCTCATTGTGAAAGGAGAAACGCAGCGGAAGTTCCGGTTTGGAATCGGCGTGAATAGTCCGCAGGTGTTTTTTGCGGCGTATGAATTTTTATTACAAAAAAAGGATTGGGTTTTTCCGATGCGGCAAGCCCCGAAAAATCCGTCGTCATGGCTGTTTCAGGCGGAATCGAAAAGTGCGGCGGCATTGTATTGGGAACCGGTGGTCGAAAACGGCAAACCTGCCGGTGTGACAGTTTATTTGAAAAATACGGAAAACCGTTCTGTTCATTTTGCGCTGCGGTCTTTTTTGCCGCCGAAAAAAGCAGCGGCTGTTAATTTTCATGGAAAAGAAATCAAAACACTTAAAACAGACGGCGACGCGGTGCAGATTGATATGCACGGATTTGAACTTCTGCCGGTCAAAATTGATTTTTATTGAATTTTAATTTTTGTAACAATTGGTCTTGCAGCGGTTTTCCTTTTTGTGTACAATTATGACCGCATGTCCGGTGTCTGATTGAAGAGAAGCCGGCTGCGGAACGTTTTTTCCTTAACCCCTTCAGAAGCCAATGCCGAAAAAGAAAACTGCCCGTAAAAAAACCGCTAAGAAAGCCGTTAAGAAAACCCGCCGTCTCGGCAGACCGAAAGGAACCGGAAAGTTCGGCTGCAAAACCAAACTTGTCCGTATTCCTGCCCGTCTTGAAAAAGAAATCTTTGAATTTATTCAGCAAAAACTGAACAGGGATTAATCCGTTGTTCAGCGTTTGTGCAGAAACAGCGGTCAGGGATTTTCACCGGTTGACAGAAAAATGAAAGTTCCTTTTTTGTTTCCGATGACGATGTCGGTTTTGCCGTCGCCGTTGAGATCGCCGGCGGCAAACTGCGTTCCGACACCGGAATTGTCGTCAATCACGTGCGGGACGAGGACGGCTTGACCTTTTTCCCGTTTGGTTTCCCACCACATCAGCAATGCCGGATCATTCGGGGCAACGTCCCCGTTTGGACCGTGCGCCCAAAACCGTTTGCCGGTGATCACATCGGGAATCCCGTCGCCGTTTACGTCGGCTTTCACGAGCGCATGCAACTGGCTGACTTTCGGAACAAAATCGTCTGCCGGCTTGGATGGAATCAATTCTGTTTTTTCAAACGAAATTTTTCCGTCCGATTTGATTTGCCGGTACCACGCAAAACCGTAAAGATGGCAATGAACAGCCGTCACAACATCATTGAGTCCGTCTCCGTCCACATCATAAACGAGCATGTGAGCGGCATCGGAGGCAAAGGGAAACGGGTGAAATGTCCATGGTGTTTGTTTAGGGTCCTGCGGCTGTTCGTACCAGCCGCCGCTTTCCAGAATGTCGATGCGTCCGTCGCCGTTGATGTCGCCGCAGCCGGTTCCGTGCGTATATTTATGCCATTTTTTGTCTTCGGTGCTGACCGGCAAAAAATCCCACGGTTCATTCGGCTTTTCCGGGTTGGGCATTGCCAAACCGAGCTGTTTGTTCCGGTTGTACAATAATTGCGGACGTTTGAGACCGAGAATATCGGTAAAAGCCGGCGATTCGTTTCCGAGTTCCGGTGTTGCGTGATGTTTGACCCAGAGTCCGTCTTTTCCTTTCGGATTTTCGTACCAAAAGCCGGTACTGCCGGGATGGGGACAAACCAGTATGTCTGTCCAGCCGTCGCCGTTGAAATCGTCAGCAAAAATGCCGAAACACCCGGAATATCCTTTGGGGTCGAAATCTTTCCCTTCGAAAATCTGACGGGCGGTTTTGAATTCGGGACCTTCGTACCAATAATGCCCGGAAACAATGTCGGGTTTGCCGTCGTTGTTGAAGTCGCCGATAGCGGCACCTTCGCCATGGAATTTGTCGGAAATAACGATTTTTTTGAACTTTGGTTCCGCCGTCAAAGCGAGACCGGCAAAAAGCATCAGGGAAACGAAAAAGGTTTTGGTCAAGCGGTTCATTGTTGTGTTATTGAAGGATAATAAGGAAAGGAAAAAACATCGAATGATTATTGTACCATTATGCGGGAAGGAACGGGGCAACGGGAGCAGACGTTGCCGTTGCCGCGTCTTGCGTTGCTCTGTCTTGCGTTGCCCTCCGCCGCCCGCATATTTTGCTCTGTTTTTTTTGACCGGAAATCTGCATAATGCGGCAGGTTCGTCAGAATTTTCCTGTTCCCGTGTTTTTTCCCCGTCAGTATTGTCTGTTTTTCGCCCTTGTCATCCTCACGGCTGTTGATCTATGCCGGGGAGACGAAGCACCCGCGCCCGTTCCGCTCCGCTATCTCTTTCGGAACGGCAACAACATCGCTTCGCCGAATCAGAATATCACCCTTGACATAGAACCGGTACCCGGCGGCATAACGCCGCACGCCGTCCTTGCCGCCTGCGGCAAACCGGTCCCTCCGCAAGTTTTGACCCTGTTCTCGCAATCAAACCCGTCCGTTTCGGGAGCATTTTTCCTGTCTTTTGCCGCACCGGAAAAAGAAGGACTTTACGAAATTATTATTTCCGGCAACGCCGCTGCGGCACCGGCGTTGCTTCCGCCGCTGCGCCGTCCGCCGCGGACAGAATACGCCCGGATTCCTTTCGCCGTGATCGCCCCGAAAATCAATGCCCGGACAACCGGCGATCCCTCGCTCCTGCCGAAAAATGAATTACTGAACAGCCACGATTCCCGCCGTTCCCTGCTCCCTTTTCCGAAAGTGGCGGAACTCCCCCGCATCACCGATTTTCCCAAGCCGTCCCATCTGCTGCGGCTCCCCGCCTTCGGAGAACGGAAAGAACCGGAACCCGAACAACCGGTCATCAGCGGTCTCGACCCCGGAAAGCCCTATCTGCTGGAATTCGATTGCCCGTCCGATGACCCGCAGGAAATTTTTCAAGATAAAAACGCCGACCGGACAACGGCTCAATATCTGTTTTGGGCGGCAGCCGCCGAAATGCCGCTGCCGGAATTTTTAGCCGCCGCCGACCGGAATCTCCGGCTGTCGGAAATCCTGCCGGCAAGTCCGGCAGACCGCCGTCTGCCGAAACTCTTCGAAGGGATTTCGTTACGGAAAAGAACGGCATACATCAACAGCACAAAATTCTCGCCCGCCTTTACGGAATCAACGGACATCAAGCCGGTCTATGAAGCCGCGCTGCGCTTGATCGATTTATTAAGCCGCGGAGGATTTGACGGCGTAACCATGCCGGTTCATCCCGGTCATCTTGAATTGCTGTTCCGCCTGTTTGACCGGGAAGAATTAACACTGATCCCTGCCGTTGAATTTAATCGTCCGATTCGTCCTCTCGAAAAAATTTTGGACGAACACCCGGAATTAACCGCCGAACTGCTCATCAGCAATCCGAAAGATACACTCAACCGGCGTTATAATTTACTGCATCCGGTTGTGCAGCAGGCCATGGGGCAAATCGTGTCGGATTTGACTGATCATTTCGGGCATCATCCTTCTTTCGGCGGCGTATCGGTCATTCTTTCGCCGGAAAGTTATGCTCAATTACCTTTTGCTCTGTATGTGCCTGACGATTATACGTTTGCTCTGTTCCGGCAGGAAACGGCAGCGGACAATCTTCCGTTTCCTGATGAGGAACAACTCCGGCAGACCGTTTCGTCCGAACAATTTTTGTTACAAAAAAATAATCAGCGGCTTCGGTTTCTGCAATCTTCGCCGAAAGTATGGGAAACGTGGGTACGCTGGCGTGCCGCAAAAGTCAGCGGTTTTTATGCCGGTCTCGCCTGTCAGACGGCGACAAAAAAACCGGCGGCAAAATTGTATCTGCTCGGCGGAAAGATGTTTGACGCACCGGAAATCCGGCAGTTCTGCACGCCGGCACTGCCGAAAACGCCGTCATCGCTGCAAACACTTCAACTGCTCGGTTTCGATTTGAATATGCTGATGAAGATTGAATCCCTCGTCTTTCTGAAACCGGTGCAGTTTACGGATACAAAAAATACCGCTTCGGCTTATCGCGGATTAGATACCGCCGAAAATACTCCTTTGTTTTCTAAAAACGGCATGGTATCCGGCGTGCAGTTTTACGATAAAGCAGAGGAACAAAGAATGACCGGAGATTTTGCGGCGATGTCCGGCGGTGTTCAGGAACGTAAACGGTTTGTCCGGCAACTTGCCCAAGGCGATGTCCTTGCTTTTTTTGAAGGCGGTGATTTCCTGACGCTGGGAAGCGAGTCCGCTCTGTATGATGTGCTTTCGGCTTACCGGCAACTGCCGCCGTCCGCGTTTCATACGTTTCAATCGCCGGAACGAAATGGTCATCCGCCGAAAAGTTTGCAGCCGCTGGTTATCCGTTACAAAAATACTGCGGACAGTTTGGTTGTTTATCTGATCAACGATGCGCCGTTTGAAGCCGAAGCGGAATTGGTTTTTTCTGCGGCGGCGAAGTGCGTCCTGACGGAACTGACCGGACGGCGGATGATTCGCTCTTTCACGCCGAATGTTCCTTGGCGTGTTCCGCTGCTGCCGTATGATTTGATAGCGGTGCGGATTGACGATCCGCATGCGGAAATTATTTCTGCTGCTGTCCGTCTTCCGCAAACGGTCTGCGGCGGCAGCGGATTATTGAAACAAAAAATTGATGACATGAAACTGCGGATTCAGGCGGTGCGCAGCGGCATCGCTGCCGATAAACTGCTCAATGCCGGTTTTGAACTCGGATCCGATGCCGGTACTCCCGACCACTGGGAATCCTACGGAAAGACCTTCTCTGCTCAACTTGATCCGCAGACGGCAGAAACAGGGCAGCGCAGTGTCCGGTTAACCAATACCGGCGGAGAAAAGGGAGCGTTGCTGTCTTTGCCGATGGATTTACCGCCGACAGGACGGCTGGGCGTATCGATGAATGCCGGTATACCGGAAAATTGCCGTTCCCTTAACCTGAACATTATTTTGCAGGCGAAAGACGGAGACCGGATTTTTTTCCGCAGTTGTCCGGTCGGCGAAACACTGCGGACGGCGGCGGAAAAAAGTGTCCCGAAAAACGGCGTGAAACGGCATCAACTGATCGTTCCGTTTGAACGTCTGCCGCTGACGCTGCAAAAGATACAAATCGGCATGGAATTGCTGGAAAGCGGAACGGTTTGGATCGATGATGTGGTTTTATATCCAGTGCTGTTTTCTCCTGCCGAATTGACGGAATTGCAAAAAATGCTTGTCGTTGCAGATCAGCGTTGTCAAGCCGGGCGTGTTTCGGATTTAATAACCTTGCTTGAAGGGGACTGGGCGCAATTTTTATTCCGGCATGTTCCGGCAGCCGAACAAAAAGAACCGGTTTCGGTTCTGCTGCCGGAAAAACAGGAAACGGCAAAACCGGAAACTTCAAGCCCGACATGGTTTCAGCGTGCCCGCAGTATACTGACGTTCGGACGCAGTGCCAATTAAGATCAGGAAAGGCAGCGATGCGGACAGTCCTTGCCGGACGGGCAGGTATTTTTGTCATAAACAATCCTGTCAATCTTGTAAATCCTGTTACAATTTCTTTTTCTTCTGCCGTCTGCAATCTGCCGTCTCTCTAATTATCAATTTCCCTCTATCGTTTTCTGCTCCGCAGAGCAGTCCGTTTCGGAGTATTACATTTGGCGAGCGTTTTGAGGTTTTGCTCTCAATTGTTCTCCACTTCCCGTAAAGTGCGATCCTTCTTCGTCAGACACACTACCGCTCCCGCCATTCCCGTCAGAAACGTCCAAATCTCCCCCAACGCCGCACTCCTTGTCCTTCTCCAAATGCAGGCAATTCTCCACCTCCCAATGGCGAAGAATAGATTCCTGAAGGCGTTTTGCAGAAACGGCATCAGATCGGCAAAGAACTTACATAATAACGAGTCGACAAGACAGAAACATCCTTGCGGCAACGCTCACTTCGTCGTTTAACAGACCGTTCAGAAATTGAGCGAAAGCGTTTTGCAGGTCTTTAATAGAGATTCTTTCGAGGATTTCGGCGATAGTGGAGATGCCCGCCGGCAGACCGGGTATGACAATGGCGATGACGGTGTGAAACGTGTGGGAGACCCCGTGTTTTGACCGCGGGTCGGGAACGCGGCGGAGGCATTGCAGAAGTCGGGCGGCGGCGGATATTTCG
>JAIRPZ010000265.1 GCA_031256755.1 Planctomycetaceae bacterium | reverse complement strand
TTCTCATAAACGCTCCCTTGTTCTACGTATCGGCAGCCGCAGGGGACAATACTTAAGAATTCTGCCCGCAGGACTTGTGTTACCGAAAACGCGGCTCACAGGGCAAGACATTCAGAAAGGATAAAATGCAATTTTTTTGTTTCGTTAATTATTCTGAAACTCTTGTCCATCCTGCCCGTCCGGCAGGACACCGCCGTGCGGGCAAAACTAAAATCTGGCAAAAAGAGTCAAAATCGGGTATAAATTTCTTATAAATATCCGCATTGCCAATCCCATGCCGCTGCAAAACACTTACCCCCGCATTTCATGGACAGGTTGCGACATCCTGTTGATCTTTGTCTGTTGGATCGGCTGTCAATTCGCTTTTTCGGCTGCGTGTACCCGCATCAATCCGCCGGAACAAAACATTGCAGCCGCACACACAGAAATCGCCGCCGCTGAAACCAATCAGGATTTCAAACACCCCCTCGTCCAACTGTTGCAGGAAAACCGCTCCGCCTGCGTGTGGATCACCGCCTTTTTCGCCGCCGTGATCGCAGCACCGCTCTTCGAAGAATGGATGTTCCGCTTTCTCCTGCAAAATTGGCTGGAAAAGAAAATGGCTGCCGTTCTCTCCGACAGAAATGCCCAAAAAATTGCCGTCATCGGAACATCGCTCTTTTTTGCAGCCCTGCACGGCGGCAGCCGCAGACAACAGACGGCGGACTCCCTGTATAACGAATTTATTGCCATCCTTCTTGCCAATTTCGTCATCTTAATTGCCGGAATATCCTTTCTCCGCACCTTTCGGCACGTGAGTGTGAAAGAAACATTTTTCGGCAGCGGTCTCTTTTTCCGCACCGGTTTTTTCCGATATGCCGCTGTTTGTTACGGACTGCTCCTGTCCGCCATCGTATTGAATACCGTTTTGCAGACATGCCGGCAAGGAATCAATACCGACCCCGTACCGCTGTTTTTCGTTTCGATCCTTTTCGGCGGACTCTATTGCAGAACTCGTAATCTTTCGTATAGTATCCTGCTGCATGCCTGTCTGAACGGAACCAGTTTGTTTCTCGTTTTGCTGCACGGCATTTTCCGCACCAACTAATCAATGCCGTTCCGTGTCGGTTCTGACAAGTTTATCGAATCCGAAAGTTAAAGAAGCCGTGAAGTTGCGCAGCAATCCATGCCGCCGGCAGCCGAGACGGTTTTTGATTGACGGACAGCGGGAAATTCTCCGTGCGGTTCAATCGGGGATTTCGATTGTTGAAATCTTTACGGTCTTGCCGCCGCAGGAATTCGGAAAGTTTACGATATCCGGTACCGCCGTTTATCAGGTGACCGCACCGGTGCTGAACAAAATTGCTTTCGGCGAGAGAAATGAAGGCATCGTTGCGGTTGCGGAAGAGCCGGACTGTTCGCTCGAACTTTTTGAAACAAAAATAGCGGCAGCCGTTTCGCCGTTATTAGCCGTGATCGAAAAGCCGGAAAAACCGGGGAATATCGGAGCGGTCTTCCGCAGTGCGGATGGTGCCGGCGTTTGCGGGATTATGCTTGCCGATACGCGTGTTCATCCGTTTCATGCCAATGCGATCCGAAGCAGCATGGGAACGGTCTTTCATGTGCCTGTCGTCAGCCGCAGTGCGGCAGACGTGAAACGCTGGCTGCAAGACCGGCATATTCAAATCGCGGCGGCGTGGTGCAGCGGCACTGCCGTCAAATACACCGAAGTTGATTTCCGCAAGCCGACAGCGGTCGTTTTGGGAAACGAAGCGGAAGGGTTGAGTCCTCTTTGGGGAGAAAACGATGTGATCAAAGTGACGCTGCCGATGTCAGGCATTGCCGATAGTTTGAACGTGTCGGCGGCTGCCGGCATTTTGTTTTACGAAGCACAGCGGCAGCGGTCGCTGCGGTAAACGTCATTTCGATTCTCCTTTCGGCAGCCACTGTCCCCGGACGGCATTGCCGGCACCGGAAAGCGACGACGAGGTGTTTTCGTAATGTTTGACCGCATCGGCATATCGTTTCTCCCGCTCGGCGATCCGCCCTAACAGATATTCCGTATTGCTACGCCATGCATTCTGCGGGTTTGTCCGAATTCCGTTAAAATAGTCCTTCGCCGCCGGAAGCGAATCCTGTTCAAAAGATGCCGCTCCGAGCCAGAAACTTGCCTGCACCGTGAGACGGGGCAGGGTTTGGACAACATTCGCAAAATCAGGATCATTGCGGAATCTCGGATCATTCCGGTAGCGGATCAGTTCCCGATCCGGTACTCTTGCATTTTGATATTGCGTCACCGCACTGTCCTGACCGCTGACATTTCCTTTCAGATACAAAACTCTGCCGGACCAAAGCGGATAGTCATACCGTTTCAAACTGGGGATCAGAAAGAGGGCTAATGCGGCATGGGTTGCCTGTGCCGCAAACCGCTGTTCAAATGCGGTTCGGAGCGGATATTTCCAAAACTCAACGGCGGTAATACCTTTTATTCCGGCAAACCGGCGGCGGAGTTCCTGCGGATCGGTGTACAAGACCGCATTTTGTTCGCCGCTCAATTCCGCCTCCAGTGTTTTCATCCGCAGCGACATACTTTCCGGCGTAACGAAAAGATAAGCCGATGTTTGTTTCAGCATATCCGCTGTGACCGGAAACTTTTTGACCGCACTCCCCTTTGCACCGGCAATATCGAGTTGCCGCAGCAGCGATTCGTCCTCGATAAGTTGCGAAAAAGTTGCAATTTTGGTGAATTGCAGCGAACCGTCATCGGCAATTTTTACGCCTTCTTTTGCCGGCAGCGGAAAGCCGTAATCGGGCAGAAAAATGTACACCTCACCGTCAATCAGTACGCCGACCGCCCAAAACAGCGGTACTTTCGGGTCTTTCGGATGCGGCACCGCCAGCATCGCTGCATCAATCCGCTGCTGCCGCAGCAATTCGAGCAACACGGTCATCCGATCCAGTACCGTACCGTAGCCGAGCAAAACCGTCTGCCATGGATATTGCTGCGGCATAGCCATGGTCTGCTGCGAGTCGAGCAAAACAACGTTGTTCTGCATTTCGATATTGCACACCGTCCAATCGCAAAGTTGAACGGCTTGTTCAAGCAGCACGCGTTTGCCGCCGCCTGCCCATTTGGAAAGGTCGCGCAGCCATGCGGATTGTTTCAGATATTCGACATCCGAAACCGAAATGAACAGACCGTCCGTTTTGAGTTGGACGGCATACGCTTCCAGCATTTTGGCGGCTTCGGCAAAATCTTTCGTTTCCTTTTGAAGCGAGTTGGCAAAAGAGCGGACGGCGGCGGCATCGAGATGGGACATTGATTCGAGAGCCGCAAATTTCCGCTGCAATCCGGCGACGGTATCGGAATACTGCCCGATGCCCGGCAAGTCGCCTTTGCCGGAAAGCGTTTGCAAATCGGCAATAAACCGGTTCAGCGCGGCGGTGACTTCCTGTATTTTGCCCTTTTCACCGGCAGGCGGATTCTCTCCGTTTTTGCGGTCTTCCTCTTTTCCTTGGAGCAGATTCAGGGTACGGACGATTTGTTTTGCCGAACCGGCGGCATTTCGGGCGGCAGTTTCGACACCGGAATAAAATTCGTCTTTTTCCCAATGTTCTTCCGGTTTCTGATTGCGTATCCACTTATCAAGCCGGTCGGCGGTGCTGACGATCCGTTCAAAACCGGGCGAGTTCGGCAAACTGGGGGAATCGTCCAGTGCGTTAATGATTTCAAAGGAACGGTCAAAATCTTCCTTTTGGTGCCGGACATCGCCGAGTTCAACGCCTGCCGCTTGAGCGAGAGCCGCGGCGGTATCATGTTTCTGCGGCGGCTTGCAGCCGGACAAAAGGATAAAAACACTGCCGAAAACCAGAGAGAAAAAAAACGGAAAAAACGGGCGCATCGTTCCTGTATAGAAGTGTGATGAAGAAAATATAGTGTACGGGATGTCCGGTAAAAATCAAGGGATTGTGCAAAAGGATTGTCCCGTTGATTTTCATGGACCGTTCACTTTTTCGGCAGTTGCGGCTGTTTGATCGTTTGTATTGTGCCGTCGGGAGAGATAACGGATGCTCCGATAACAAAAAGGGATTGACAAGATTTTCAGGATATAACAGGAGTCCTTGCCGGATGGTCATATTTTTGTAATAAAAATCCTGTCAATCCTGTGTATCCTGTCTTTACAAAACAATATGATACCTACATCTGATTATCTTGGCTTATTTTAACCCATAAACGGTATACTCGATGCACCAACATATTTCCCGTGCGATATGCAGAGTTACGAATAGAATTTCGATTTGAGAATTTTACATCAACAATTCCCAAAGAATAAAATAGCAATACTTAACAACATTATGATTCTCGTCATGCGGTTCCATTGAACCGTGAATAAGCGAATTACGAACTTGATATATTGCCTCAAAAAGTATGGGAAAGAGTTTATTGTAATCTGTTGTAATATAATTTTCATCCAATTCCAATAATCCATTATGCCGTTGCTGTTGTGTTATCCTTCCCGGTTTCTGTTTAATTAAAACTTGCGGCAAATTGTCGTTTGTGGTTTGGATAGATATCGCGATGCCTTTATCTGTTGTAATTTGTGCTTGATTCAATGGAGCAAAGTAATCAATCTCGGCTTTATTACGCCACGCTTTATAATTATCTAAAATATCATTATTCGGCATATTTATTATCCCCCATTCCTCTTTTCAATCGCTTTTTCCACCATCAGTTTGGCTTCCGCCAATAACGCTTCGCTCTCGCTGCGTAATGAAAAACTCGACGAAACCAATGACGATATTTCCGACTGAACTTTGGAGGAAACAAGCGGTATCGGCAAACGGTAGAGAGCGTCTTTGTTAATCGAAGTCAAAATTGTCCCCGAACAATTTTGTTTCAGAAGTTGCTGCATCAGTTCACTCTTAAACAACACGAGCAAGGTTTCGAAATTGATACTGTCCGATGAAATAACATAGAAACCCGTTGAACAGATCGCGTTATCGTATTGAGATGTTACCAATGCGCAACTGTCAAGTGAACCTTCAATTGACGAAACAATGACATCACCTTTGTAAACGATTCGTCTTGCACGAGTCGGCAAATTTCGCCCAAATTCTTGCGTTGCTCCCGTGATTTCTCCATCCTTACCAACATCGGCTAATTCAATGTAATTGTATTTCGTATCGTTCTGCGGTATAAAATTGGCATCGTTAATCCGGCAAACTTTGTCAAGCGGTTTATAACCATATTGATACGTTGTGATAAGTTTTTCAAACTTTTCATACTTCGGCAGATAATACTCTGCATCGAGGCGGGCTGTCTGCGATGCAAACGAAAACGGTTTAACATTGATGTTGTCCCGCGTGTTAATAGCAGTCCCTCTATCTGCGTTTCCTGCTTCCAATGCCGATAACAACACGTTCTCCGCATCGGCGTAAAGACGCTGCGTATGCTTGATACATTCCAACGCTTTTTTAACCAATTCTGAAACTTTATCACGGAACTTTTCCGAGAATAACGGTAAACGAACATTCAGTACATCGTCATCCGATACTGCCGGATACATCGTTGCCGTATTTTCCCGCATCAACTTCGTTATAAAATGTTTTGTCTTACAAAACGCATATAAATAATACGGTGAAATATTTTTACTCCGCAACACGGTAAAACCGCTTGTCCCAACAAGTAATTCATCAACGTTATGTATCAGTGCAACCGCATTGCGGTTAGGACGAACTGTTGATACCACAACGTCGTTCTTCTGCAAAATATAAGTTGCTCTGTCCGGTATTTCTTTCGGATTGATTTCAACCGTTCTATATGTAATATTGTTTAATGAAACATTCGATATTTCCAAATACAAAAACGACTTTTTCAAACCGGCATTTTTTATGTTCGGAATGGTTTCTTCACAAAACGCCTGTATCGTATATGTTGACGATAACAACTTTTCATTTTCTAAAAATTCTTTGCGATAATAATCGCTGTCCAAACGCAACCGGTGTGTTTCCTGATATTTCGAAAATGTAATTTCGCTTGCTTCCAGCCCCTTCATTAAATCATTGTATAGCGTTTCATTGAAGGGGCTTAACGAAAAAAAGATAAACCCTCTTTTTTCGCAAACTCTGCAAACGCTTCGGCAATGCCGGGCGGTGTTTTGCCGTCCGTTGAAAATAAATCGTGATAAATAATCGGATGATGAAACGCATCACATAACGTGTCTTTGACGCTGGTCGTTGATTCGCCCTTGCTGCCGCTGCGGGCGGTTGTTTGTTTCCAATAGAGTTTATCGCCGCTGTTGTCTTTGCCGCTCAACTGCTGCGTGGCAAAAAAGATGTTGTAATCGTCAGCCTTCGGACATAATACCTCGTCCCATTTCTGAACAAACAGCACACTCGTTTTCGTTCCCGTATGCGGCTTAAATGTGTTGCCGTGCAAACCGACAACCGCTAATATGCGGCATCTTTCGGCGATAAAATCCCGAATGTATTTATCGCTGCTGTTGTTAAACCGTCCCTGCGGCAGAACAATCGCCATTCGTCCGCCGGGTTTCAGAAAATTTAAATTCCGCTCTATAAAAAGAATATCGCGGTCAATCTTTTCAACATACCCTTTGTCTTTGCCGCTCTTGTCAAACTTGCGGGCAATATCGTAGCGGTGAATGATTTTCGGCTCTTTGATTTCACCGGCAAACGGCGGATTCGCCATCACTATATCAAAATTAAATGCGGCGTTGCTGCCTTTCGTTGACTGCAACTTTTTCAACCTCGCAAAACCATTGTTGTACATGTCGTTCCAGTCCTCATCCGCCGTGATTTCGTCCCAGCGGGTAAAGTCCAGCGTGTTGAGCAGCATGACATTTGTTTGCCCGTCTCCTGCTATCAGGTTCAGCGTTCTTGCAACACGAACCGCTTTATCATCAAAGTCAATAGCGAACACTTTTGCTTCAACGTAATCGGTACAATAGCCCGGCTTGTTTTCGTCCGTAAAAAGATGGCTGCCGTCTTTGCCGTGCTGTTTATAAAGTTGCTGCCAAACGTGAGAAATTGTATGCACGGGAAAGCCGGATGAACCGGCGGCGGGGTCAATCATTGTTTCGTCCGCTTTTGGATTCAGCATTTTCACGCACATATCAATCACATAACGCGGTGTGAAGTATTGCCCCTTTTCGCCTTTGCTGCTTTTGTTTATCAAGTATTCAAACGCTTCGTCAATCACTTCGAGATTGGAGTTGAAAAGTTTCACACCTTCGAGTGAAGCAACGCAAATAGCCAAGTGCGACGGGGCGAGGTCAATTTTCGCATCGGCAGGAAATACACCTTGCCATTTTTCATTTGCTTTTTTGAACAAATCATTGATGCGGGTTTTCAGTTGCGTATCGCTTAATCCGCTGTTTCGGAATTCGAGGTTGCGGTCTTTGTCGTTCCATCCCTGCTTTTCGTCATAGAGTTTCGAGAATATCAGTTTGAATATCTCTTCAAACGCATCAATACCGGCGTTGGCGAGAACTTCGTCTTCCATATCTTCGATGAGTTGTTTCAACGATTTACCGGTTTTGAGCAACTTATCGTTTGCTTTCAAATCGGCGATGGTAAACGGTGCTTTGAGAACGTTTTCGAGTTTCTGTGACGCTTTCGGCAGGTCTGGAATGTCTTCAAAGTAGTTCGGATTTTTCCGGTGATAGAACGTGATTTTTTCGCCGTTAGTCCAGACCGCCATCGGCGCACCGGTTGCGTGAGTATAACTTTTGAGTTGTTCTTTTCCGTCTTTGGCAGTCGGCTTTTTAATTTCAACGATGATGTAGGGCGTTGCCTTTTCGGCTTCATCAAGAACAGCAATATCAGCCCGTTTGACTTCCCGTCCGAAGTGAACGGGAAACTCGAATTGCAGCCGCTCGGCGGGATAGCCGTAATCGTTGATGAGTTTAGTGGCGTAGAGCTGTCGGACAACTTCTTCGGGCTTGAGTTGGACGGACTTTTTGCGGACGATACAGCGGACTTTATATTTGCCGTTTTCGGCGGTGACGCGTTTTTCCAACGCATTGATTTCTTTTTCGGTAAAAAGCGACAGCAAATACGGGCTGTCTTGGAGGATTCCGGCAATGTACATTTGATGTGATTTTTTATAATATGAAACATATTATACAGCATTTTATTTGCCGCTGCAAGCAAAAAACGGCAACACGGCGGCAACCGCTGCGTTTGGGCGGCAGGTGTTGATACAGACGCAGAATCACATCAAACGGTTTGCAGACAAACACGTTTATGAACTATGAACTTTTTCGGACGTTTGTTCACCCGTATGTTCCCTCCAGAAAATTAACACAGACGCGCCTTTGCCTGTCTTTCCTTGCACATCTAGCACTTTCGGCAGCAGAAAACTGCCGGACAGAAAAACGCCTTTCACTGCGGAAACTCCGGCAAATGCTGTATTTTCAAGAGCGGAAACATCACTGGGCGATACGGGACTAAATCCTCTC
>JAIRPZ010000252.1 GCA_031256755.1 Planctomycetaceae bacterium | reverse complement strand
CGGTATCTCGTCAAAGTCCTCCAAATTTTTCAGGAAGTACATCCACTTGTCTTTCCGTGTTTTCAATTCCGGCTCCGTTAAACGGAACAGCGGCATCTGCAAAAAGACCATCTTTAACTTGTCCAAGAACTCCTCACCGTCTTGGTCTTTCAATGAAACGAGCCGGTAAATCTTCCGTTTCTCTTCGTTTTCGTCATAGGTAAAGTTCAATACTGCCACAAGATAAACCGGATTCAGGTTGAAATCCCAGTCACCTTTCTGTGCCTGCCGCTGAATCGGAAATGACAGATAAAACAACGCCCGGTCTTTGAAATACTTCTGGCGTGCCTTCTGCATTTCAACGGTGAATTGCTCGTTGTGTTCGCCGGTGCAGGCAATGTCGAAAATGGCTTTGCGGTCAACGTTGTTGTCCGGCAGTTGTTCGGGGTTGCGGAACGTCAAACTGACGATTTTGCTTTCCAGCGGCAAAACGGCGTTCAGGAAGTCGATGAGCAAATCCTTATTCGCCTCTTCGCCGAACAACTTCTTGAACCCGAAATCGGTGTAGGGATTGATATAACGCGCTACTTTGTCATTCATGGCAGAACTCCTTTACATGCACAGGATAGTATTATTTTAGCATATCTGAACGGCAGAGAGCGTCCGGCAAGGACTGCCGCTCTTATTTCACAACGAAGTTGACCGTTTTGCCTTTGACAACAATGGTTTTGATGACCGTTTTGCCCGCAAGTTGCTCCGCAATTTTGGCATCAGCAAGGGCAAGGTGTTCCATCGCCGTTTCATCCGCATCCGCCGAAACCGTCACCTTCGACCGCAGTTTACCGTTAATCAAAACCGGAATTTCCCGCACCAATTCTTTGAGAAGCGTTTCATCATATTGCGGAAATTGTTCATAAGCAAGCGACCGCTTTCCGCCCGCCGCCGACCATTGACCGAACAGCACCGACCATAATTCTTCCGAAATATGAGGAGCAAACGGCGACAAAATCAAAACAAATTTTTCCATCGCCTCACGCGGACGAACCTTTTCCTTCAAAAAGAAATTCGTGAACTCCATCATCCGGGCAATCGCCGTATTAAAAGACAGATTCCGAATGTCTTCCGTCACCGCTTTAATGGTCTTGTGCAGAATGCGGTTTTGCTCGTCCGACAACGGCACATCCTGAACCGCCGAATCAAGCACCGGTACCGGCTCATCGTTTGGCGTAATCATCATTTTCCAGACGCGGTCCAAAAAGCCGCGCACGCCGCCGACACTTTCCATCGACCACGGTTTCACCGATTCCAGCGGTCCCATAAACATTTCGTAAAGACGCAGCGCATCCGCCCCGTACTTGCGGACAACATCATCCGGGTTGATGACGTTGCCGCGGCTTTTGGACATTTTTTGTCCGTCTTCGCCGAGAATCATTCCCTGATTGACCAGTTTTTGAAACGGTTCCGGCTGCGATACAATGCCGTAATCATACAAAACCTTGTGCCAGAACCGCGCATACAAAAGATGCAGCACCGCATGTTCCGCACCGCCGACATACAAGTCCACCGGCATCCATTGCTTTTCCCGTTCCGGGTCAACCAACGCCTCATCGTTGTCCGGGTCAATAAACCGGAGATAATACCAGCAGGAACCCGCCCATTGCGGCATCGTGTTCGTTTCCCGCTTGTATTTTTTTCCGTTTTTTGTAACAAAAAGCCAGTCCGCCGGCGCGTGTTCCAGCGGCGGTTCCGGCGAATCGTGCGCCGCATCGAATTGCAACTCCTTCGGCATATCAAGCGGCAGTTCCGACGAGTCAAGCGCAAGCGTCCGTCCGGTGAATTGACCGTCCGCATCAAGTTCATGCAGAATCGGAAACGGTTCTCCCCAAAAATGCTGCCGGCTGAAAAGCCAGTCGCGCAGTTTATAGTTCACCGCTTTCCTGCCCAGTCCGGCAGAAGATAAATCCGCCGTGATTTTTTCCTTGCACTTCGCCGTTGTCAAACCGTCATAAACACCGCTGTTGACCGCAATACCCGCTTCGGTGAACGCCGCCGTTTTGATGTCTGCCCTGCCGTTTTGTTCCTGCACAACCGGAATGACCGGCAAACCGAATTTTCCGGCAAATTCAAAGTCCCTCGCATCGTGAGCCGGAACCGCCATAATCGCACCCGTTCCGTATGAAACCAGCACATAATCGGCAACCCAAATCGGTATCTTTTTTCCGTTCACCGGATTGACGGCATACGAACCGGTGAAAACGCCGGTCTTGTCTTTTGCCAAATCGGTACGGTCAAGGTCGCTTTTGGAAGCCGCATGGCGGCAGTATTCCGTTACCGTTTCTTTTTGTTCCGGCGTTGTCAGACGTTCAACAAAAGAATGTTCCGGCGCAATCACCATATAAGTTGCGCCGAAAAGCGTGTCCGGCCGGGTGGTGTAAATCCGCAGCACGTTTTCATCAGGCTTTCGGGGAAAACCGGTTCGGCGGCGGTCTGCCTTCCATTGTTCAAAACCGTCTGTCCCGCCGATATAAAAATCCGTTTCGGCACCGGTGCTTCGTCCAATCCAGTTCCGCTGCAACGCTTTGATTCCTTCCGACCAATCCAGCGGGGCGAGGTCGGATTCGAGGCGGTCGGCATAAGCGGTAATCCGCAGCATCCATTGACGCAGAGGCATACGGACAACGGGATGACCGCCCCGCTCGCTGCGTCCCTGTATGACTTCTTCGTTGGCAAGCACCGTTCCCAAAGCGGGACACCAATTCACCGGTGCTTCGATTTGATAAGCGAGGCGGTGTTCATCTTTATACGCCTCAATGTCGGCAACGTCGTCGGGAACCGGCAGTTCGTCAATCGGTCTTCCTTTTTGCTGTTTGCTGTCAAACCATGTATTGTAAAGGAGGAGAAAAACGGACTGCGTCCACTTGAAATAGCGGATGTCGGTGGTGGAAATTTCCCGGCTCCAGTCGTAGGAAAAACCGAGCATTTTCAACTGCCGGCGGAAGTTATTGATATTATTTTCCGTGATGATGCGCGGGTGTGTACCGGTTTTTTTCGCCTGCTGTTCGGCGGGGAGTCCGAAAGCGTCCCAGCCCATCGGGTGCAGGACGGCGGTGCCGTTCATCCGTTCAAACCGGCAGACAATATCGGTGGCGGTATAACCTTCGGGGTGTCCGACGTGCAGTCCGTTGGCACTCGGATAGGGAAACATATCGAGAACATATTTTTTTCTGCGGCGGTCAGCAATTTGCTGCCGGCTGTCTGTTTCAAACGTTTTGTTTTCTTCCCAGAATTTCTGCCACTTGGGTTCGATTTTTGCGGGGTCGTATTTCATAGGGCGGCATTATACCAAAAAAAGAGCGTGAAGTATTCATACTCCGGCTGACCGGCGGGATGCGTTTCATTGCTGCGGTTGACAAAAGGGGGAAAGGACTGTAATATCCGCAAAACACTGGAAAGTAGTTTTGAGCAGCGATGATTCAACGATTAGCGGCAACGGGAAAACGCAGCACGTTTCGGCAACGTCCCATCTCAACCGGATTCGGCATGTTTCATCACATTGTTTTTCCGTCCATCCTGCAAAATCGTGTGAATCCTGTCTAAAATTCTTTCTTTTTTTAACAGGATAAC
>JAIRPZ010000239.1 GCA_031256755.1 Planctomycetaceae bacterium | reverse complement strand
ACGCCGCCGCACATCTGCGATGCCGCCGCCGCCGCCATGAAAGCCGGTCATACCAAATACACCATCGCCAGCGGTATCCCCGAACTCAAAAAAGCCGTCGCCGAAAAATACCGCACCGATTACGGTCTCACCTACGATGCAGCACAAATCGTGGTCTCCAACGGAGCCAAACACTCGCTGCACAACGCCTTTTTTACCACGCTGAACCCCGGCGATGAAGTGATTATTCCGGCTCCCTACTGGGTTTCTTACGCCGAACTGGTCAAACTTTCCGGTGCCGTGCCGGTCATCGTTCAGACAGAGGAATCACAGAATTTCAAAATGTCCGCCGAACAGTTTGAAAAGGCAATTACGCCGAAAACACGGATGCTGCTGCTCTGTTCGCCGTCCAATCCGACCGGCACAATGTACAGCAAGAAAGAACTCGAAACGATTGCCGACGTTGTGATAAAACACAATTTATTCGTGATTGCCGATGAAATTTACGACAAACTGGTCTACGGCAAAAATGAATTTGTCAGTTTTCCGACACTCCGCCCGGAACTGCCGGAACGGACGATTGTCGTTAACGGGGCGAGCAAAACGTATGCAATGACCGGCTGGCGCATCGGCTGGACACTTTCGCCGCTTCATATCGCCAAAAAAATGGGGGAACTGCAAAGTCAGGAGACATCGAATCCGAACAGTATCGGACAATATGCCGCCGCCGCCGCACTGACCGGTCCGCAGGATTGCGTTGCCGGAATGCTGGCGGCGTTTGCGGAACGGCGGGATTATGTTGCAAAAAGGATTGCCGCCGTTGACGGATTGAGTTGTCCCGATATGCAGGGGGCGTTTTATGCGTTTTTCAACGTGAAAAAATTTCTGGGGCGCAAACTCGGCGGCGTGCTGATTGCTCATTCCGAACAATTTTGCATAGAACTGCTGTCGCAAAAACAGGTCGCAACCGTGATGGGGTCTTCCTTCGGTTGCGAAGGTTATGTCCGTGCTTCGTTTGCTGCCGGGCTTGATGTCCTCAAAGAAGCGTTTGACCGGATTGAAGCGTTTGTCAACGGTTAACATATCACCGGTTAAAACAGACCGCTGAAATTGACCGCCGGGGTCGGAAATCCCTGCAAAAACCATTAGCGTTGTTCCCTAACCGTTTATTGCTGATTTACAGAGTTTACTGATTGTTTCCTTTTTGTACAATGCTGCGAAACCTCAAGCAAGCGGCATTCGCAAAGGAAGCATTAGCATTTTCAGGCGAAACTCATAAATGCTTACGTAACCGTTCCGGCGGGGCGGCAGGTATGTCCGGTTCTTTCTTCTGTTCCTTTTTATTTTTGCGCAACAGCAGCATGCCGATTTCCCAAGAGGCAAGAAATACATTCTTGAGAATAACGTAGCAAACAAAGAACAAAAACATCGCACCGATGAGAGTCGTCCATGCCGCCATAAACATACCAGCCCCACCGCCATTCATCCTTGTCATTCCTCCTATTTTATACAATATGCCATAAACAGCACGGCATACGTTAACAATACAACAATACCGATTTTAAGTCATGTCCCGCTTTCCGTGCATAACTAAAAAGGATTGAATAAATGCCGTTAGTGATGTTCTCTTCACTCCGTTCCGTCATAAGATCAAACCGCATCAGAACTGTTTTGACGAAAACAAGACAACGAAAGCAAACAGACGCAAGAGCCGTAATGAAGATCGCCTCATACAAAGACCCCGGGAAAGTACAAAATATCATTGAATTTCCAATGACCGGAAACCCAACGACGGGAGTATGTATCAATAGAAAGGGAATATAACTGATCAATAGGATACAAACGCACGGCGTAAGGAACATATAGCATGACCTTACATAATCATCAATGTAACGTTTGACAGCACGGCTAATGCAGCCGCCGACGAGACGAAAATAACGGCTCTTGCAGGTACAAAAATTGAAATTCTTACCGCAACGAATAAAGAAAAAACGTGACAGGAGTAAAAATCCACACTCTGAAACGATTAAACCACGCCTCTAAAGGAGACACATTTCTTGTCAATGCAGAAACTCCGATGTCCAGCATATAACCAAGAAAAAGTCCTATATCAGGATCAGGAACAGCAAAAACCGCCGCAATTGCCGCAATCAATACATATCTGCCGAGTATCTCTAAAAAATTCCCGCCACGTTTTATCCTGAATGGATCGTTCTGTCTGAATGCCGTCCGTCGGAGTTCTTTTTGCTGTTCCGACATTGTTGCTTTCTCCTAACTAGTTGTTGTAAAGATCGGTTATCGAAACGGTCTTGTCTTTGTGTTTTGTTTGGTGTTTCTGCGGTTTGCCGTAAAATAACTGCCATAATTTGAACGGGGCAAGGAATAAATGTCCTGACGCAATCATCGTTTTTACAAGGAGTGCCATGAAAACCGTCCATGTCAATACGTGCTGAATTGTCTCGTCAATTTCGCCAGCCATTATGCCGATAGGAACGACAGCGGGATTATTGTCAATATTAAGATATTTAGCAGTGAATACCCAATATAAAATACCTAAAGTAATCACTGTACTACAAGTTTCAATAAGCATCTCTGTCAATGCACAATTGTTATAAACAACGGACTCAACAATGACGTAGGGCAGCAAAATTCTCTCTATTACACTAAAAAGAAGATCTATTCTCTCCCTATATTCTCTGATTAGTTTTGCTTTATTCCAGTGGAATTGCATAGTTCGTCTCTTTATATTTTTGGCATATCTTTCTGAATGTTATTCATCCTTGTCAATCCTCAAAACCCGGCACCGTCTGAATTTCGACAGTTATTGTCGGCGGAGGAGGAAATTGCCGGAAAAACTAATTTTCCTGATTTTAACACTCTTCGGGAAACCCGCAAGCAGAATGTACTTGCGGACAAGCGTTGGCAACAGGTGTATTATCCGCCCCGGCACCATTCGACCAGCAATTCGACAATCCGGTTCGGTTCGACCGGTTTCGTGCAGAACGCATCCATTCCCGCCGCAAAACATTCATTTTTATCATCAACCGTTGCATTCGCCGTCAGCGCAATCACCGGCACCCGGCTGCTGTTGTGCTGTGTCTCAAACTGCCGAATCCGCCGCGTTGCCTCAAAACCGTCAACAACCGGCATCTGGCAGTCCATCAGCACCGCACCAAACTTGCCCGACTGGTATTTTGCAAACGCCTCTTCTCCGTTAGATGCCACTTCATATTTCACGCCGGTATTCTTCAATATCTCCGCAATGACAATCTGATTGATCTTGTTGTCTTCCGCAATCAGAACACGAAGTCCCAAAGACCGCAGGGCTGCTATTTGCTGCTGCTGGATAATCGTCGTGCCGGACTGCATTTCCGAATCCCCTTCCAGTTGCCGGACTGCCGCTTTATACAGCACCGAACTCTGAATCGGTTTGCTGACAAACTGTATCTTTTCCGGGTGTTTCCAATGCTTCTGCACCGCATTGTCCGACAGCGACACCAGATAAATAACCGGCGTTTCCGCCAATTCCGCATCATCCTGAATCACATGAATCAAATCCTCCCCGATACCGTCTTCCAAAACCGTATCAATAACGATCTGAAAAATTCGCTTGGCGGTTTTGCGGGCTGTTTGCAGTTCCGTCAGCAATTCCGTACAGGACCGAACCGTTTTGACCGAAAATCCCCACACTTCAAACTGTTTTTTGAGAACCGGACGCTGAAATTCGCTGTCAGTCGCCACCAAAACCATCTGCCCCCGAATCTTTTCGCTTGTCCGGTGCATCAGCAGGGATAAACTGTCGCCGGACATCGTATCGCCCGGTTCCGTATCCAAAAACACATTGAAACTAAACGTAGAACCCTTGCCCTCTTCACTGGTCACAGAAATATCGCCGTTCATCATTTGAACAAGGCGTTTGCTGATCGCCAATCCGAGACCGGTACCGCCGTGAGTTCTTGCAGTCGAAGCATCAACCTGCGAAAACAAATTGAATAATTTATTCTGCCGGTCTGCCGGAATACCGATACCGGTATCAATGACATCAAAGCCGATGTTAAACCCGTCGTTTGTCGGGTTGATGAGACGCACCGCGATTTTAATACCGCCGGTATCCGTGAATTTCAGGGCGTTGCCGACAAGGTTGATCAGAACCTGCCGCAGCCGTCCTTCATCGCCGAACACACGCCGGGGAACCTCTTTCTCCACAGCGGCAACCAATTCGAGATTCTTTTCTTCGGCTCTGGACGAAAGAATCCGTATGACCATGTCGACCATCCTCGGCAGGTTGAAAGAGACCGGATTTAACTCGAATTTGCCCGCCTCAATTTTGGAAAAATCCAAAATATCGTTAATCAGAAAGAGGAGCGATTCGCCGGACGCTTTGATCAACTGGGCATATTCTTTCTGTTTCGGTTTCAGTTCCGTGTCGAGCAGCAGACCGGAAATCCCAATCACTCCGTTGAGCGGAGTCCGCATTTCGTGACTCATCGTGGCAAGAAACTGGCTTTTGGCTTGACTTCCGGCTTCGGCGGTCTCTTTGGCATGCATCTGCCGGGCGGCTTCCGCAATACTGCTTTGAAGCGATCGTGCCATCGAATTAAACTTGTTCGCCAGTACCTCGATTTCATCCCGGCTTCCGATTCCTTTGATTTCGGCATCCCACTTGCCGACGGTGAGATCGCTTGCCATCGTCAGCAGCAAATGCAGCGGTTTCGTGATTTGCCGGGACATAAATAAAGTGAACGGAATGAGAAGAACGGTCCCGACCGCAAAAATACCGGTAATGAACATAATCCGCTTGTAAACCGGCTTCATGACGGCGGCTTGCGGCGTGTATTGAAGCAGCGACCAATGCATATTTTCCACCGGAGCGTAAACTCCGAACAGTTTTTCGCCGGCAAGGTTGCTGTGTACGAGATAGGTATCGAATTTCCCCCGCGTCATATTTTCGGCGACTTCGCGGAGCATCCCGTATTGATATTCATCGGCGACCTCGGTGAGCGTTTTGTGCATTTCCCATTCCGGGTGGGCGGTTGCAATGACAATGTTGCCGGTGTTTGTGCATAAAAAAAACTGGGAGACACCGGCATCCGTAAAAAATTGGCGTATATCGCCGAGGGCAACATCAACGGTCGCAATACCGGCAAATGTATTGCCGTCATAAAACGGAACGGAATAGGTACACATCGTGACATTTCCGCCGCCTTCGTCAAAATAGGGATCAGACCAGCAGTTATGCTGATACTTTGCCGGTTTGCTGTACCATTCTTTTTCGCGGTATTTATACTGAAGAGCCAGATCGAGATAAGTAAAATTATCCGGTTTGCTGCTGTTTTCACGGCACAAATAGGGGGAGAGGGTTCCGTCTTTGGATTCGCGGGGGATGTGGGTGAAAGCCGTCGGTTCAAAGGCGACTGCGGTACCGATGACTTGCGGATTCCGCCGGAGAATTTGTTCCTGCCACTGTTTGATTTGTTCAAGTGTTCTCGGTTTTCGGAGGGTCATGAAATCGGCAAGGGTCATCGCCGTGCGGGCGGCGGAATCGAATTGGAAATCGCAGATTTTTGCACGCTGCACGGCGGAAACGGTCAGAGAATCACAGACGGCTTGTTCCGCTGTTTTCATATCTATTTGGAGCAGGACAGCAGCGACAACGCCATAGACAGCAATACCGGGGAAAATGATCCAGATAATCAATTTCCGCCAGATCGGGAACTTAACGGTGAGGGAGTCCGGCGTACTGTCCATTTCAACAAAGTGTGAAAGAATGAGAGGGTTTTGTGTCTTGTCTATTTTAACAAAGAGCAAGGCAGATGTCAATGTCTGCCTGCCGCCGCGTATAAAGCCGCCGGAAGTTTGGAAATGTGTTAGTTTGCCGTCTGCATGCCGTCTTGGTTGAAACACAAAGCGACCTTCACCGGATGTTCGCCATCAACCACGATTTTGCAAACAATGCTCCGCAGCGCGTATTGCTCAGGAATTTCCGGCATTCCGAAACCAATGTCGGGAACTGTCAGGGTGAATTTCCCGCCCAGATTTTCCAGCAGAAGCATTAGACGACCTCCCAGAACATTCGTTAACTCGGCAACCAAATCGCGTACCACGGGCGTGTCGAGGTTGGTTTCTTCTCCGGCATACATATTTTGCATCAGAGAACGTGCCAAACTTTGGGATACAATGAACCAAACCGAATGAACGTCCGGCGAATTGACTTTCATACACGACCAGCACCAATCCTGCTGCGCCGCAACCATGTTGTCAAAATCCGCTTCTTTAGATTTGTTTTTGCTGGACACACACGCGTCCACAAGATTTCCCTCCCCCCATGGATCGGCGGCGGATTCCGATGCGTTTGCTGCGGCGGCACTCTTTCCCCATGCGGCATCATCGCCGGTTTCACCTCCGCTTGGGACGGCGATTCCCCAATCGTCATCCGCAACAACCGGTGCGGCAGACGGTTCCGGGCTGTCTCCCCAACTGGCACCGGCATCGGCGGAAATGACAGACGCAGCGGTTCCCCAAGCATCCGCCGGTCCAAGCATGATCGGCTGATCCGCATTGTCAAGCGGCGGCCCGGCAACCGTAAAATCATCGTCATTGGCAAACTCTTCACCGGCAACCTTAATAGAACAAGGAACAACATCCGCAAACGCCATCGTTTCGAGGGTTTCCCGAACCGCATTGTAGAGCAATTTGCCGCAATTTTTGGGCAGCATACGATTAAACCTGCGCTGAGAAAGGAACAATAGTATTATCCTACTGCAAACAACGGAAAAAAACAAGCGGGAGACTTTTTCCGTCTTTCTGCCGGTGTCCGGGCAGAATTCCGCTCTTGCCGCCGCCGGCGTAAAACATTACTCTCCGTTCACAAGCGGATCATAACCGGCAAGCCGGCAAGGAGGGATTATGCTTAAAATCATGGATGTCAGCACCAGCGGATTGATCGCTCAGCGTATCCGCATGACTGCGATTGCCAGTAATTTGGCGAACATTACAACGACGCGGAATGAAAACGGCGAACTCAAACCGTATGATCCGCGGCATGTGAAGTTTCAGGAGGACAATACCATCGGACCGAACGGTTCTGCCGGCGTGTTTGTCCGGGAAATCGCCCGCGACGAACTGCCGCCGGAACGCAAATATATGCCGTTCCATCCCGATGCCGATGAACAGGGTTTTCTCAACCTGCCGCGGCTTAATCTGACAACGGAATTTACCGATGCGATTGAATCGGGGCGTTCATACGAGGCGAATCTCGGTGCAATGGATATTACAAAATCAATGGCTAATCAAACGTTGCGGATTATTACCTAATGGACGGGATCAGCGGAATTTACGGCGGGATCGGCACGAGTCCCCAGCATAAGATCGGCGAACTTGAACACCGGCAGGGAATGGGCAAGTTGGGATACAAAATGGATGATCCCGACAAACCGATGACGGCGCAGGAAATCAAACGGACTTCGTTCAAAGATTTGGTTCTCGGCGGAGTCGGTGAAGTCAATATGCTTCAACAGCGTGCCGACACGGCGGTTGAAAAGTTAATGTGCGGCGGAGAAATCGGCATGGCGGAAGTCTTGACGGCTGTCCAAAAGGCCGATATTGCTTTCAAAATGATGATGCAGATACGGAATAAACTCGTTGCGGCATATCAGGAAATCCAAAATATGAGAGTTTAGTAAAATTGATAATGGATAATGGAAAATTGATAATTAAAGATAAAATAAGATGAAACAAAAGAACATCATCGCAGAAAAAAGTTTTGATTTTGCCGTACGGATTGTGAAACTATACCGGTTTCTTTGTACCGGTCGTAAAGAATACGTACTGTCAAAACAATTCTTGCGATCCGGTACAAGTATCGGTGCCAATGTTTATGAAGCATTGCAAGGTCAATCCCGAAAAGATTTTGTGTCAAAAATGAGTATTGCTTTGAAAGAAGCCGCAGAAACGGTGTACTGGATCAAACTGCTTACGCGAACAGAATATTTAACTTCTGAACAGGGGGATAGTATTCATAATGATTGTACCGAAATCATCAGAATACTTCATTCCATTGTCAAAACAACGAAAGATAAAGTTCCTTAACATAAGATAGCGGATAGCGGATAATGAAACGGCAGTCAAACGGAATCATTATCAATTATCAATTATCAATTATCAATTATGATGAAAGAAAAACTGTTACAGATTTACGCCAAGTTAAAAGACCTGTATTTGAGCATGACGCTCGGCAACCGGATTGTTGCGTCCTTGCTCTTTACGATGCTTGTCGTGTCGCTCGGCTATCTCATCGTCGGCAGTATTAAACCGGCGGATCCGCTCAGCAGCACGATGAAAATCTACAACGGCTACCGGTTTTCGCCCAACGAACAGCGTGCGGCGGAAAATGCGCTTCAAACCGCCGGATGCAGCGATTATCAGTGGATCGGCGATCAACTCAAAATTCCGGTCAAGCGGCAAGCCGAATACACCGCGGTTCTTGCCGAAGCGAAAGCCGTTGATCAAAGCAATCTGGCAAGATTTATGACGGCAAAAGACCTTTCGCCATGGTTAAGCCAAAAGTTAGTCGATATAAAAATGATCTCGGCAAAAGAACGGGACTGCGTTGATGCCATCAAAAGGTTAAACGGCATTGCCGATGCCGCAGTCATCAGCAATAAGCGTCCCGAATGGAACCGGAACGTTTGGGCAAGATACATGAAAGGATCAGTGGCTGTTACGGTCGAAGCGGTCGACAATAAACCGATCAGCGATGACACGGTGTCCGCCGTTTCCCGAATCGTTGCCGCCGGTTTCGGCATTACAGACCTGAAAGAGATCAGTATTGTTGATACAAAAAACAGCCGCGCTTACGACGGCAACGGAGAAATGCAGGGAGGCGCACACGGCGAATATCTCCGGCATCAGTTGAAGCATCAGGCGGAATGGGAAGATAAACTTTACCGGCATCTGCCGAAAATTGACGGATTGAAAATCGAAACGTCGATTGTTTTAACCAATTACCGGAGCATGGATTCCTTTGATGTCCGGCACTATAAACCGACGATTTTGGTTGATCACACGTTAGATTATCAATTTCATAAAGAAGGATACGACCGTTTTGCCCGACCGGGTCAGATTGCACAGTACAGCCGTCCGTTGATAGATCCGTCGCCGAATGTCAGTGCCAAGGACTTGACGGATGAAAAAAAGAATGAGCGGGAAACAACCAATGCTCTTCCCGGTACGGAAACAAAGACAACGCAGTTGCCGTATATTCCGCAGAAGATTTTGACATCGATTCAGTTGCCCCGCGACCATATTCTGAAAGTGTGGATAGCAAAAAACCGGAAAAAAGGGGAACCCGATCCTGAACCGACGAATGAACAGTTGCAGACAGAAGCCGGATTGATTATCGACAGTATGAAAAACAGCGTTGCCAAACTTTTGGAGCCGTATTGTTCGCTCAAAACGAATCCGCTGGATTTGGTGGCGGTGGAAGTTTATGACCGGATTCAGGAAGAAGTTCCCGAATTAACATCGTGGGAAAAAGTGGTCTTATTTCTGAAACAAAATTGGCAGAACTTGTGTTTGTACAGTTTGGTACTCAGCGGATTGGTGGTGCTTTGGACGATCAGTAAGCCGCAAAAGCCGGACAACATTGTGATTTACGAGGGATTGGAAACGCCGCTGGAGGCGTTGGATGCCCGTCTTAAAGCGAAGGCGGAAGCGGAAGAAGCGGCGAGGCGTGCGGAAGAAGAGCGTTTGGCGGCGGAAAAGGCGGAAATTGAGAATTCGCTTGGCGGTTTGGGGGATATTCGGTCGTTGAAGGATGAAATTGCGGAATTGATTGCCAAAAACCCTGAAGCAGCGGCGGCCATTATCCGGCAGTGGATCGGCAATGCGGTTCTGGTTGAAGCCAAGGCGTGAAAAAACGGGATTTACCTGTCCCGTACCGATTGGCTGCGAAGACAAAGGAACGTTAAAACGTTAACAGGAAATGAAAACGGACTGCTCATAACGCGCGAGAGTTCATAAAAATATCCGCTGCCGGATACTTGCACTGCTGCCCGAAATCCCCATAATGAAAGCCGATACAAGGGAAACGCTCCCGAACCCAATGCGGTCATCATGTCCGACCTGCCTGCAAAAAAAACAAAACGAGTAAAAAAACAGCCGGATTCCGCAGAGGTTTTGCCCCTGCTCGGTCAGCCGCCGCCGCACGATTACAGTGCCGAACAGGCAGTCCTTGGTGCCTTGCTGCACGATCCCGACATCTGCGATGACGTGATCCAAATCCTCCGCGATCCCGATGACTTTTCCTTTGATCCGCACCGCCGTATTTACAGCCAACTGATGAAAATGCGGATCGAAGACAGCAAAATCGATTTGCTGCTGCTGGTCAACCGGCTTTCCGCGGCAGGCGATCTGGAAGCGGTCGGCGGACACGCTTTTCTTGCCGAACTGATGGAAGCGGTTCCGATTACCGCCCACGCCGAACATTATGCCAATATCGTTAAAGAAAAAGCCACGCTGCGGAAGTTGATCCATGCCGGTGCGGAAATTATCCGGGATGCGTATGCACCGGAAACAGCCACAAAAGAACTCCTCAACAAAGCGGCCGTGCAGATGGCGGAACTCTGCGAATCGCAAACGGTCAATCAAATTTCGGATATGACCGCTTTGATGAACGATGTGGCCGCTTTTATGGACCGCAAAGCACAAGGTTTTGTCGAAGGTGTCAAAACCGGCTTCGTTGATCTTGACGATTTGATTGAAGGACTGCATCCCAACGAATTGATCATTCTGGCGGCACGCCCCGGTATGGGAAAAACCGCACTGGCATTGAACATTGCCGAAAACGTTGCGGTCAATGAGCGGCAAGCCGTTCTGTTCGCCAGTTTGGAAATGGGGAAATTGGAATTAGCATTGCGGTTAATTTGTTCCCGCGGGACTATCGACAGCGGCAAAATCCGGCGGAATTTGTTGTCCCACGACGAACAGCGGCGTTTTATGGAAGTCGCCGATGAATTGGCAAAAGCCCCGATGTTTATTGACGATACGCCGAGCCGGACAATTGCCGAAATTGCCGCTGTTGCCCGGAAATTGAAACGGCAGCAGGATTTGCGGCTGCTGGTCATTGATTACATCGGTTTGATTTCGCCGGAAGATAATAGCGATCCGCGTCAGGAACAGGTTGCCAAAATTGCCCGGCGGTTAAAAACGTTGGCAAGAGAACTCCATGTTCCCATTTTGTGTCTGGCACAGTTAAACCGGCAAGTGGAAGCCGGACGAAAAGATGAGCGTCCCCGCCTGTCGCACCTGCGGGAGTCCGGTGCCATTGAGCAGGATGCCGATGTGGTGATGTTCGTTCACCGTCTTGATGCCGGTTTGGATGCGGAAAAAGCCGCCGAAAAGGACTTAACCAATCAAGTGGATTTGATCGTTGCCAAACAGCGGAACGGGGCAACGGACGATGTACGGCTAATTTGGGACGGACCGCACACCCGGTTTTTCAATGCCGCAGCCAGACATACCGAAGAATATGCCGACTTCGC
>JAIRPZ010000155.1 GCA_031256755.1 Planctomycetaceae bacterium | reverse complement strand
TAGAGGCGGTTTGTTTCGTCCCGCACACGGACATCTAAAACAATACGCTTGTCGCCGGAGTATTCGGCAATGCTGAACGGGTTCAGCACCGTCGCCTCGACAACCGGCGGGCAGCCGCTATCGACTATCACCGCATTTATCAACGCCGTCAGCAAATGAACATTTTTCGGTGCCGACAGCAATGACGCAATGAAAACGTCCTCTGTCGGTTTTATGATGATTTCGCCGGAACTCATGCACTTATTCTACCCGTTTCGAGAAATATATCTAGGGCATTGAGAATTGATAATTGGAGAGACGGCAGTTTGCAGACAGCAGACGGCAGAAGAAAGATTGCTGCCGTCTGCCGTCTGATGCCTGCAAACTAACTGCTGCCCGGCAAGCACTGTCAGCGGTCATAGCGGATCGGCTGTTCCAGTACGGTGGCTGTATCTTCCCAAACAATTCCGGCATGCGGTTTCGCCGCCGGCGGCAGCGGCACAGAAGGGGCAGGAGAAACAGAAAAGACAGAAGGAGTAAACTGCGTTGCCGTTACCGGTGCGGCGGCATCAGGATGTGGAGAAATACCCGCCGGAACAATGACCGGTTTTTCCTCCGAATGGCTCTCCGGCGGAACCGCCGGTTCCGCATTTGATTTTTCCGGCACGGATTCCGGCGGATCAGTGTGTTCCGGCAGTAAATGCTGTGTGCCGGTCAGCGGCGAAAGTGCCGGCGGTGCAGAACGGGATGCCGCCGCCGGTGCCGCATTCGCCGCAGACGGCTCCGGCAGCGGAGAACTCTCAAAACCGGATACGTCAGCCGGTTCGCCGGCACTGCCGGCTGCGGCTGTATCGGAAGACGGATGCTGTCTCTCCGAAAACAAGACGATATTGATCGTCAGACAGCCGCAAAACAGGCAAACAGCGGCAACTTGACCGAATCGGCGGAACATAGGAAAACCGTGAAAAACAAAAGGGAGGAAACCGGCGGCAAAACGCCCGTCCGCAGTATAACGTCTGTTTCGGGCTTTGCCCCGTTTGTAAACGGCATAAAGAAAAATCCCCCCGCTGCGGTGAAACGGTTTTATCAATCAGCGGAGATTTACGGTCTCCGTTTTGACCGGCATGCAAAACGGATTTTTCCTCTTCCCTGTTTTTCTTTTTTTCTGTACACTCCCCCGCTGCCGGAACAAAGCGGCAAAGGGAGGAATGATGACGAGGTTTTTGATGATGATGGCAGCCGGCGGCTTATTGTGGGGAGCGTGCGTCCGCAATACCGGTATCCGGGCGGAATTACCGGAACAAATCACGCTGCGTCCGGCTGCATCGTATCCTCACGATACCGGTGCTTACACGCAGGGACTCGTCTGGGATGACGGCATCCTTTACGAAAGTACCGGACAATACGGACAATCGACACTGCGGCATGTGAATCCCCGCAGCGGAACGGTTTCGGCTCACGTTACTGTTCCCCCGCAGTTCTTTGCCGAAGGACTCGCTCTTGCCGGCGATTCGCTGTATCTTCTGACCTGGCGGGAGAAAACCTGTTTCGTTTTCGATAAAAAAACGCTGCAAAAAACCGGACAATTCCCTTACAACGGCGAGGGCTGGGGGCTGACTTTCGACGGTCAGAATCTCATTATGAGCGACGGTACCAGTACGCTGCGGTTTCTTGATCCGAAAACATTCAAACTGAAACGGAAAATTGAGGTCTCTGACAAAAACAGGAAGACAAAGAAAACGTACCCGGTCCGAAACCTCAACGAATTGGAATGGATTCATGGAGAAATCTGGGCAAACGTGTGGCAGACCACACAGATTGTCCGCATTGAGCCGAACAAGGGAACGGTTATCGGCTGGATTGATATGACTGCTTTTGTCCCGGAAAAAATCAGACGCGACCCTGCTGCCGGAAGAGACAGCGTCCTCAACGGCATTGCTTTCGATCCGAAAACCGGACACGTTTATATCACCGGAAAAAACTGGGATGTGATGTATTGTTTCAAACTGATCGTTCCTGAACAGTAGTTTCAAACGGCGGAGGCGGCTTTGCACCTTTTACTTCCGGCAGATGTTTTTCATTACGGACTCCTTGCGGCGGTTTCCGGCGGGGCGGACAGCACGGCGATGCTGCATGCTCTTGCCGGACTCTGTCCTTGCGGCGGGAAAATAGCCGTTGCTCACGTCAATCACGGTCTCCGCGGCATTGAATCGGACGGCGATGCCGAATTTGTACGCCGGACCGCAGAGGAATACCGGTTTCCATATTTTGAACATATCGTTACCAAAAATCCTGACGGTTCGTTCAGTGAAAATTCGTTACGAAAAATACGGTATCAATTTTTGATACGCAAAACAGAGGAAGCCGGTTTCCGTTTTGCGGCAACGGCGCACACGGCGGATGATCAAACCGAAACCGTTTTGCTGCGGATTCTCCGCGGTACCGGATTGGAAGGGCTGTCCGGTATTCCGCAAATCCGGCAAGTCAGTCATGCGGTGACGCTTATCCGTCCGATGCTGTCTCTCCGGCGAAAAGAGATTCTTGAATTTTTGAACGCTTCGGGCAAAACGTTCCGGCAGGATCATTCCAACGGGGATTGCCGGTTCACCCGCAACCGGATACGGAATCAGTTGCTGCCGGTTTTGCGGGAGACGTTCAATCCCCGAATTGATGCGGCTGTTGTCCGCTTATCCGTTCTGGCGGGCGATAATGAAACGGTATTGTCCGAATTGTTCAGCGGGATCATTGAAACAGTGACAGAGCGGCAGACGGAAAAGGAGACGGTTCTGAATGTTGCAGGGCTGCGGGTGTTTTCTGTGCCTGTATGCCGGGCGATTTTTGTACGGATTTGGAAAAAGCAGGGATTTCCTTTGCTGGAAATGGATTACGATCAATGGTCGCGTCTTGCCGAACTTGTTTTTTCGGACGGCGGGTGCTTTGCATTTCCGGGCGGCATTTCGGCGGAGTGCGGCGGGGGAAAAATCCGTCTGTTTACCGGCTGAAAAACGGACAGCCCGTTGTCGCTTGGGATCAATTCCGGCGGCGGCATTAAAGACCGGCAGCCGTTTATGCCGAAAAAGGACACGGCGGACTGGCAGAATGCGAAAGCAACTCTGTGCGCAAACCGTCTCCCGATTATGGACAAACCCGGCTTTTGTTTCACACGTCAGCCCTTTCCGCTCGTTCCTGACAGAGAATGTTATTTTCCCGCAGGTTCCGCAGAAAAAGCGCGGCAAAACATCGAATCGGCTGTGCAGCACAGCGAAGGGATGTCGCTCCTCTTCGGAGAAAGCGGAGCCGGTAAAACACTGCTTTTACATCGGCTGCGGCAATCGTTCGAAACAGAATACCGGACAACATTCATCAATGGACGAATAGAAACCCCGAAAGCCCTGTTTTCACAACTTTTTCACCATTTCCCTATCGCCGGTACGGACGAAGAAACGGTCTTAATGCGTCTGCAATTTCTGGATTTCGTCCGGCAGGAACCGGCTGCCGGTTTTCTTTTGCTCATTGACGAAGCCCAGTATTTAAGTTTGGAAGTGCTTGAAGAACTGCGTTTTCTGACCGATTCGGCGGACGGCTGTCCGTCAAAGTGCTGCGCAGTGCTTGCCGGAACGTCCGGTTTCGAGGAAAATCTGGCTCACCCGCAATTGACCGCATTTTGTCAGCGGATTATGACCCGCTGCTATCTCGAACCGTTTACCGCTGCCGAAACCGACCGGTACATAACGGAACAAACCGGCGAACTGCCGGTTTTTACGGACGAAGCAAAACGGCAAATCCATCTGTTCACCGAAGGCATTCCGCGTCTGATCAATCAACTTTGCCGTGCGGCTTTAGAAACAGCCGAGCGGACGGCATCCTCGCCGGACGTGCAGGCAGTGGTGACCGATGCCGGAATCCGCTCGGCATGGGCGGAGTTGCAGCATATTGCCGAAACAGACATTTCTGCGGAAATGCCGAAATTGCTCACGCCGCCGGAAGAAATTGATGAAATTGTTAAGCATAAAAAACATACGTTCCTTCTTCGTCAATTCGATACGCTGGAATTCGGAACATTAGATGAACACGAAGCGGAACCGCCGCCTGCAAATTCTGCCAAAAAAACGGAAATAAAATTGCGTGTACACGGCGGCACTTATAAACCGGCTTATCCAGAGGGAGACGAAGATGAACCGGAAGAAACAGCGGTACCGGCAATTTCGTTTGCGGATCAAGCGGATCAAACCGTGCCGCTGCGGATCAAACCGGAATACCGCAGATTGATCTTGAATTATGTCCGCTGCGACCGTAAAATCCGCCGGAAAGACGTGCTGCAAAAAGTGCTGCACCGGCTGGGAATGTTCGTCGGTTTATTGATGCCGAAAAAAACGGAACCGGTATCGGCAGCACTGCCTGCAACCGGCATCGCCCCCTGTAATATTGAAAGTGAAATGGGAATGGATACAAACGCACTTGCGGAATACGGCGCGGCAGTCTTAGAAAACCGTCCGCGGTTTATCCGAAAAGAGCCGGGTTATGCTTATCAGACAACGGAAACGGTGCCGGAAACAGCAGGCGGCACGGAATATCCTGATCCGCAAACCGGAACCCGTGTGGTGCTGAATTGGCATCGGGCGGAAAACGATTCAGACCGCATCGGTATTTCCTATTCGGAATTTCTGAAACAAAAAGAAAAGCAGGAGATACCGGTGCGGACGTTGATTCCGCTGCCGGTACCGCCTTTGGCAACACCGAAACAGCCGGCGGCAAACGTTCTTCGGGCTTCGCTGCACGCTTTGCCGGTCGATGCGGAACCGCAGAACCGTCTGGACGAAACCTTTGATAATGCCGAGCGGGTAAGCGGCACGGCTGTTCCGCTGGCGGATTTGTTTCGGACGGATTGTCCGGCATTGCCGCCGGGCGAACCGCGTGCGGGGAAATCGGAAGAATTGCAAAAAAACGGCACAACTGTTCAGATGCAGTTATTAGCCGTGATGCAGCGTATTTTACAGGCGGCGGAGAAAATTGAACAAGCCGCCGAGGTCAGCGAAAGAGCCGGAAAAAACATCAATCAATCGGCAAAATTGGTGGAGACGGAAGTGAAAAATGCTGTTCCTGCCTATCTTGGTTTTTTCAAAGAATTGTCGGATTTGCAGCAGACGCTCAGTGCGGAGTTGGAGTCCATACGGAATCAGACAGAAGCACCGCGTGTCCGTATGTTCCCCCGCCGTCATATTGAGATTGAGCGGAAACTGCCGGTTATCGGCGTAGAATTGCTTCTCAAATAGCATTGATGATTACGTGAAACGGTATTTGCTGATTCAAAAACGACCGGATTTGATTACGATTACGTTGAGCAGCATTTTCTCGATACGGTTTGTCGTGAACAACACACACGGCGGCATCGCAGGAATCGGCATAATGACATTCATCAATCAATGTATGTGATTCAACTTTTACAAGAAAAATGCGATGTCTGTTATAAAATGGACGAATGCATGGATGGCCGCTGCCGGAAACGCCGTTCCGCACAGGGCTTGATGCTGAACGGAAATCAGGTACAATCATGGTATGTATAATCATAATCAGTATCATAATCATTTTGAACACATTTCGGTTTTTGCACCTGTCCGTCCGTTTATCAAATGGGTTGGCGGAAAAAATCAACTGCTGCCGGAAATTCATAAAGTATATCCTGAAGGACTTGGCAGCACATACACCAAATACGCCGAACCGTTTGTCGGCGGCGGGGCAGTGCTGTTTGATATTCTGAACCGTTATGATTTGCAGGAAATATACATCAGCGACATCAATCGGGAGTTAATGCTCTCTTATCAAATCATTCGGGACAATGTCAAAAAACTTATTCCGCTGCTGCAAACATTGCAGGATCAGTTCATCCCGCTTGACACAGATAACCGCAAAGAATTTTATTACAAAAAACGGAAACAGTTCAATTCATTAAAACAAAGCAATAAAACGTTAACCGAACAAATCGAAACGGCAGCGTTGTTTATTTTTCTGAATAAAACGTGTTTCAACGGATTGTATCGTGTTAATCAAAACGGACAGCATAATGTTCCGATGGGTTCGGGTAATGCTCCGACGATTTGCGATGCGGATAATTTAACAGCAGTGTCAGCACGGTTGCAGAATGTCTGCATTATCAGCGGCGATTATCAATTAGCGGAATGGTTTATTGACGAAAAGACGTTTGTCTATTTTGACCCGCCGTATCGTCCGTTGACAGCAACAGCGGCGTTCACAACCTATTCCGAAGTGCCGTTTGATGATGCGGAGCAAAAGCGGTTAGCTGATTTTGTTACAAAAATGAGCAGACGCGGAGCAAAAGTTGTTGTGAGTAATTCTGACCCGAAAAATGCGGATGAGAACGATAATTTTTTCGATAAACTTTATATTGGCAGCAGGATAAAA
>JAIRPZ010000150.1 GCA_031256755.1 Planctomycetaceae bacterium | reverse complement strand
TGCAAGCAAGTCCTTCGCCGCCTTTCTGACAAGGTTCTTCATCCTCGCTATGTCTGTGATTACTGAAAATTGTCCATAGACAAGGAAAACTCCATTCTCTTGCGGGCAAAACTCATCGGTACCCGACTCAACAGAGAACTGTTGTGACAGGTTTGGGAACAAGTCCAATGGACTCCCTTGACGTTTTCGATGCGATCAGTAAAAATACTGCCCTGGAAAATACCCGAAATTTGTTTATCACATGGAATCACCGAAAATTACCCGCGCACTCATCAGCGTCAGCGATAAAATGGGACTTGCCGCCTTTGCCAAAGGGCTGCACGCCGCCGGAGTCGAAATTTACAGCACCGGCGGCACACGATCCCACCTTGAAAAAGAAGGAATTCCCGTCATCGACATCGCCGCTTACACGGGTTTTCCCGAAATGATGGGCGGCCGCCTCAAAACACTCCACCCGAAAGTTCACGGCGGAATCCTCTGCCGGCGGGATCATGTCGGCGATATGAATGCTCTCGCCGAAAACAATATCAAAACGTTTGAACTCGTTATCGTCAACCTTTATCCCTTCGAAGCAACAGTTGCCAAAGAAGGCGTGACCGAAGAAGAAGCCGTCGAAAATATCGACATCGGCGGTCCTTCAATGATTCGGGCAGCGGCGAAAAATCACCAGTTTGTTACGGTCGTTACCTCCCAAGATCAGTATTCGCTGGTTTTGGAACAGATTCAAAAAAACGGACGCACCACACTGCAACTGCGGCAGAGTTTAGCACGCGATGCCTTCACCATGACCGGCAATTACGACAATGCCATTTCGCAATACTTTATGGAACGGCTTGCGAAAGAGGAATTTCCGGCAATTCTTTCGGTGAAACTTAAACGGAATGATGTTCTCCGGTACGGTGAAAATCCGCACCAACAGGCGGCGTTGTATGCGGATCCCCGATGCCGCTCTGCCAGTGTTGTTTCGGCACGGCAACTCAACGGCAAAGAATTATCGTACAATAATCTGCTCGATCTTGATTCCGCTCTGGCAATCGTCCGGGCATTTGACAAACCGGCTGTGTCCGTCATCAAGCATAACAATCCATGCGGAGCGGCTGCGGACGATCAGATTGCCAATGCTGTCAGCAAAGCGATGGCAGGCGATCCGTTGAGTGCCTTTGGTTCCGTCATCGGCTTTAACCGACCGGTGGATATTGCATCGGCGGAGATTTTGGCAACGCCCGGCTTGTTTGTCGAAGCGATTGCTGCCCCGTCCTTCGATGCCGACGCTCTTGAAATGTTAACGAAAAAGCCGAAATGGGGGGCGAATGTCCGGCTGCTGCATGTCGGATCGCTGGAAATACCGCCGTCCCGATGGGTTTTGCGTCCGCTGGAAGGCGGGGCGTTATTGCAGGAAAGCGACACGCAGTGTGATCCCGAAGGTCTGTGGTCGGTTGTTACAGAGAAAAAACCGGATCATGCGGCAATGGAAGATGTCCGGTTTGCTTGGGAAATTGTCCGTCACGTCAAATCCAATGCCATTGTGCTGGCGAAAGATAAAATGCTGCTTGGTGTCGGTGCGGGTCAGATGAGCCGGGTTGATTCGGTGGAAATTGCGATCAAAAAGGCGGGCAGCCGGATTGAGGGGAGTGTTCTGGCGAGTGATGCGTTCTTTCCGTTTCCTGATTCGATTGATATGGTATCGGCGTTTAATATCAGGGCAGTGATTCAGCCGGGCGGTTCGCGAAACGATGCAGCGGTGATCGAGGCATGCAACAGATACGGAATTCCCATGATCTTCACCGGTCGGAGACACTTCAAACACTGACACGCCGTGTGCGGAATTCACTTTCCCCGCATTGAGTATCCGTACAGGTGTGCAGGGATGAGGGGGATATTTACCTGCTGCCCGTCAGGTGTTATACTGATTGGCTATGAAAAAATCATGTGTGTTAGCGTATTCCGGCGGATTGGATACATCCGTCATTCTCGGCTGGTTAATGGATCAGGGTTATGCCGTCCACGCCGTTTATGTTGATCTCGGACAACCCTGCGAAGACCGGCAGGCAATTCTTGATAAAGCAAAGAACATCGGCGCAGCATCGGCACGGATCGCTGATGTTCAGGATGAAATGTGCCGCGATTTTGCCTTTCCGATCCTGCAATTTCAGGCGAAATATGAAGGCGTGTATCTTCTCGGTACATCCATTGCCCGACCGATTATCAGCAAAGTTTGTCTGCGTGTTGCCGAAGAAGTCGGGGCAGCGGCGTATGCTCACGGCGCAACCGGTAAAGGCAACGACCAGTGCCGGTTTCAACTTGCCGCCGAAGCCCTCAATCCCGATATTGAAATCATTGCCCCTTGGCGTAACGAAAAATTCCGCAAGAGTTTTCCGGGCAGAACGCAGATGATCAAGTATTGTGAAAAGAAAAACATTCCGATTAAGGCATCGCTGAAAAAACCGTACAGCAGCGATGAAAATTGCCTGCACATCAGTTACGAAGCCGGTATTTTGGAAAAACTGGACGTTTGCGGCATTGATGCCGTCGAATTCGGCATGTGTGTTACGCCGAAGAATGCACCGGATATTGCCGAAAAGGTGGTCATTTCATTCAAGAGCGGCGTACCGGTTGCGGTCAACGGCAGGAAAAAAACCGCCGCCGGAATGGTGAAAGAATTGAACAAAATCGGCGGACGCAACGGCATCGGGCTGATTGATATGGTTGAGAACCGGTTTGTCGGAATGAAGAGCCGGGGCGTGTATGAAGCCCCCGGTATGACATTACTTTATGCGGCGCACCGTTATATCGAACAATTAACATTGGATAGAGATTTAATGCATCTTCGGGATCGTCTTGCACCGGAAGTTGCCGAAATGGTCTATTACGGTTTCTGGTATCACGCTAAAATGGATGCACTGTTAGCATTTATCAAAGAAGCCCAAAAGCCGGTGAGCGGCGATGTGGAACTGAACCTGTACAAGGGAAACATCTCGGTGACGAACCGCACAAGTCCGAACTCGCTCTATGATGAAGGCATTGCCACAATGGAAGGGGGCGAAGCATACAATCAGGACGATGCGACCGGTTTTCTGCGGATTCAGGGACTGCCCGGACGGGTACAGGCAAAAGTCAGACCGAGAAAGGACTGATACGGATCGGACGATAAACCGCTGCCTGTTTTCGTACCGATTTATTCTGTATAGACGCAATGATAATTCAGGCGGCAAATCTATCTATTCCGATTTGTATTGTGATCCTACGGAGTCAGCGAAGTGGCGACATCCTGTTTGTAGGCAACCGCTGCCGGCAGAAAACCGACCACTGATGCCAGCAACACCAAACCCGGAAGCAGAACCAGTTCCATCGGCTTGAAATCCCAAGCCCGCACAATAATGCCGGTGTATTCCGAAATCCACGGACCGATTCCGCCAATCAAAAGGTGTCCGAAAAACAGACCGAGCAGTCCGCCGCCGAGCGAAAGCAGAATGGATTCCAGCAAAATAATGGTCATTACAGTCAGGCGGCGTGCGCCCAATGCCCGCATCACCGCAATTTCCTGTTTCCGCTCGCTCATTGAATTGTAAATACTCACCATCATTCCGATACCCGCTGTCAGCACCACAAGAACCGACAGAAATATCAGCACCATTTGAATGTTGCCGATGATGCCGGTCAGCAATGCGGTAATCTCCCGCACCGGCGAAACCGCCTGAATATCGGTGGTCTTGTCCAGAACTCCCGGAAGTTTCATCGCGTCAATGTTGACATAAGCCCGCTCATCCAGCACTGCTGACGGATTAAAGTCCGGCGAATTCGGGTCAACCGCCGTTCCCTGCGGCTTGACCGTGTTCTGTTTCGTCATTAACAAAACGGCGGAATATTTGCGGGGTTCTTCGGCGTGAGAGTGTCCGGCAACGTCGCCGGATTCGTGATGGTCGTGTCCGTGCATATCATAAAAGCCGTCAATGTTGATGAAAACGGCTCCGTCATTCGGTGTACCGGTCGGGGCAAGAACACCGACCACCTTAAAAGGACGGTGTTCGAGACCTTCTTCGGCATCTTGAACGGATTCAGGCGTGAATTCGTCGCCGACTTTCAAACCGGTGCGTTTACTTGCCCGCGAACCGGCAACGGCAGTAAAATCTTCGCCGAATGTGAAATTTCGTCCGGCGGCAAATTTGTATTCCCGATTTCCCATGTATTTCAGTTTGGTAAAGAACTCCGGCGAAGTCCCGACAATGGGTGCTCCGCGGAAGTGATGACCGATAGAGACGGGAATTGCTTCTTCAATAAGGTGCGAGTATTGCCCGCGCTGAAACATTTTAAGATAACTGTCCGGCACTTCACCGACCGGCGGACGAAGATAGAAAACGCTGCTCAACACGACATCGAGCGGACTTCCTTTGCCGGCAACAATCAGGTCATATCCCTGTGCGCTGCGGTTGAAGGAATCGCTCAAAACGCCGTGAATGACAATCACCGTGACGATGAGTGCGGCACCGAGCGACATTGAAAACGCTGTCAAAGCGGACGAAACGGCACGGAACTGAATACTGCGGCAGGCAATTTTCCAAAGCGGCATAGCGGCAAAATATCATAAACAGAAATGTAAACTTCCTTTAATTATCGGCGATAAGCATTTTGCAGTCAAGAACCTTGTTCACAGGCAATTTGTTTTCTCCGTCCGCATCTTGTTTCTCCGGCAATATACTGTTATACTAATACAGGTTTTTCGTCACTGCTGCCATGTTCTGATGCCTTTTACCGCCGTTCAGCAAGATCAATTAAGGGACGATCTCCGCGGCTTAATCAAAGGTGAAGTCCGCTGCGATGAGATCACCCGGCATCTTTACTCAACAGACGCAAGCATTCTGCAAATCAAACCGGTCTGCGTTGTTTATCCCCGGAACAAAGAGGATGTCGTTACCGTTGTCAAATACGCCGCCGATATTGGCGTGCCGGTTCATGCCCGCGGCTCCGGCACCGGCATCACCGGCGAATGCCTCGGTGAAGGCATCATTCTCGTCTTTTCCCGCTTTATGAGGCGTATCCTTGCCGTAAACGAGGACAATGTGATCGTTCAACCCGGTCTCTTCCGCCGCCGTCTGAACGGAGTGCTTGCGGAAACCCAAGGACGCTATTTCGGTCCCGCTGCCGGAAATCCCTGTTCCGCAACCATCGGCAGCCTACTCGCCCGAAACGGTGCCGGTATTCATTATCTCCGAAACGGCTTGCCAAGCGATCACGTCCTTTCCCTCACCGCCGTTCTTGCCGACGGAAATGTCATGACGGCTCGCCGCAATGCACCGATTCAGCCGCTGCCCGGAACAAACAGCGTTGCCCTCGCTCAAGAAATCGTTCACGGTAAAGAATATGTTCTGGCCGGTCAGACCGCACAAATTGCGGATTCTTTGCAGAACCAGAGAACGAAAATGCTGAACGTAAACCGCGCCGGTTATGCGGTTCAATCGGCGATCCAGCCCGGCGGTGTCGATTTAACCCGCCTGCTCACCGGCAGCGAAGGAACGCTCGGTTTGATTGTAGAAGCAAAAATTAAAACCGAACCGCTGCGGCAGCGGGTTTGCGCCGCAGCGTTTTTCTTTGAAAACCTGCACAAAGCGGTATGGGCGGTTCCGGCTGTTTTGCCGACACAGCCGGTTTTGTGTGAACTCATTGACCGCCGCCGCCTGACGATGATTCGGGACTGGGATGTCCGGTATGACCGGTTCATTCCCGCCGAAGCCGAAGCGGTACTGATGGTGGAATGGAACGAAAGCGAACCGCCGGCAGACAAGTTAAAAGACATCGAGGCATTGTGTTCGCTCCGGGTGCATACCCCGGATGATTTTCAACTGTTTGACGAATTCATCCGCCGCTCGGAACAAGTTTTATACCGCATGAACCATTCCGTTCAGCCGATTCCGCTCTTTGACGACATTGCTGTCCCTGCCGCCGCTTTGCCGGCAGTGCTGGAAGAATTACATCGAATCTTACAGCATCATAAACTGACGGCTTCCTTTTCGGGACACGTCGGACAAGGACATCTGCGGATTCATCCGCTCATGGATTTATCGGTCAAAGATGCCTTCGCAACGCTGCATCCGCTTGCTGAAGAGGTCTATGCGATGGTCATTCAGTACGGCGGTACGATCAGTTCGGAATGGGGAACCGGTCTGTTGAAAACGTCGTTTCTGCCGATGCAGTTTCCGAACCAGATGAACGCTTTCCGTCAAATCAAAGAAACATTCGATCCGCATTATTTGCTGAATCCGGGGAAAGTGATTCCTTCGGGACAGCATTGGCTCGAACACCTTCGGCATGGTTTAAGCAAACGGGGACAATCTCCGCCGGAACCGCTGGCAAAAAGCGGAGTCAAAAACGGGAAAGCACCGGCAGGTTCTTCAATAACGCTTAAACAATCGCAAGACACTGCGGCGGTTCCCGATCAACTGGAAATTCAGTTAAGGTGGGAACCGGCTCATGTGTTTGAACCTGCTTACCGCTGCAACGGCTGCGGCGAATGCCTCCGCTATGACCGGCAAACGAGGGTTTGTCCGTTCTTCCGCGGCAGCACTGATCAAATGTCGGCTCCGCGTACCAAAGCCGACATTCTCCGCGGTATTCTGGAAAAAGATATTGATTTGGATGTCCTGACCGATCCGCAAACAAAAGAGATCGCTGATGCTTGTTTTCAATGCCGCATGTGCGGCATCGAATGTCCGGCAAAGGCGGATATAAACGTGCTGTCGTTCCGCAGTAAAGCGGCTTATGCGGCAACGCACGGTCTTCCTTTGGAAGATTTATTTGTTTCCCATTTCGATACGGTTCTCAAACTCCTTTCGCCGGTCAGTTGTTTGTTCAATGCTGCGATGCGTACCCGTTTCTTCCGCTGGGCAGCCGAAAAAACATTTCAGATTCCGCAGGGACGAATGGTGCCGTCTCTTGCTTACCGGTCATTTCTGAATCGGATGCGCCGGCAGCGCAAGAGACCGGCGGCATCACCGCTGTCTGCTGCATCCGTTCCAACGGACAAAATTGTTCTTTTCGTTGATACGTTTGTGAATTACTTTGACCCGCAGTTAGCGGAACTGGCGGTACAAATTTTGGAGCGGTGCGGTATTTCGGTTTTTGTACCGCTCCGGCAAAAAACGTCGGGACTTTTTTCCTTTGCGGTCGGACACGCTGACAAAGCGGAATCTTTGGCAAGATATAATACAGCCCTCTTGACGGAGATGATCCGGCAGGGATACCGGGTGATAACGCTTGAACCGACGGCGGCATCCTGTTTGACAAAGGACTACCGGCATTTGCTTGCGGAGGATGAAGATGCGGCACTTGTTGCCGAAAATACATTTGATTTGTGTACATTTCTTTTAGGAAAATACAGACAGGGGGGGCTGAATCTGGATTTTCGGCGATTACCTTATCGCGTCGGTTATCATGCTCCATGCCGGGGATTGTCCGTATCGGTTTCCCGCACCAGTGTAACGATGCCTGCGGAACATTTGCTGCGGTTGATCCCGGAATTACAGGTTCGGCGGGTTGAACAGGGCTGCTGCGGGATGGCGGGTTTTTGGGGATTCCGGCAGCGGAACTACCGGCAATCGCTGCAAATGGGAACGCCGCTTTTCCGTGCGATTGGTGCGTCGGACATTGACTTTGCCGTATCGGATTGCAGCGGCTGCTGTTTGCAAATCGAACATGGGACAAAGAAGCGGGCATGGCATCCTGTCCGTCTTTTTGCGGTTGCCTGCGGTCTGCTGCCCGCAACGGAATTGTGTTAGGGCAAAAAGGTATTTCCGCTGTTGACAAAACATTTGTTTCATGTTATACTATGCATGTGGAGAACTGATTTCTCTGAACTATTCACATCCCAAACATTATGTACACGAAAGAATCGGAAAAAGCGGTCATGACCGCAATGTGCCACGCAACAACGAGCGGGAAACATCTGTTCCCCGCCTTCACCGCCGGTTTCATTACCGGAATCACCGGCAAAACCCTTACAAACGCTCCCATGCATAGTAAAATAGGCAAAAGAACGGGGGGGGGACAATCTGATCTCGTCGGGCATCAGACCGTAGACGGTAATCCTTCTGCTGCCGTCTGCCGTCCGCAATCTGCCGTCTATTCTGCGGCATTCACGCTGGTCGAACTCTTGGTCGTCATCGCCATTATCGGCATGCTCATCGCTTTACTCTTGCCCGCCATTCAGCAAGCCCGCGAAGCCGCAAGACGTATGCAGTGTCAGAACAACCTCAAGCAAACGGCTCTTGCCGTCCACAACTTTGAGTCCACCCGAAACGGATTGCCGCCCGCTTTCACATTTTACCCCGGCAGAGCATCCTGTTTCGTACTGCTCTATCCCTACATCGAAAAAGAAGCCCTTTACAGCAAAATCACCGAAGGGAGCGGTACAGGGCAAGGCGTTGACCGAAAACTGAACCCTACTTGGTGGCAGTCCCTTACTGACGGCGAGCGGACGGCGTTTGCCTCTGTGCAAAATTATCTGTGTCCCACGCGGCGAAGCGGGACACAGATGACGCTGGAAGGAAACAAAAGCGGTGAAACGACCGCGACCAATTCCGGTCCGTTGATCGACTATTATATGCTGGCGTTTGGTACCGGAGTCAATCGCAACGGTTCCGCACAATGGATTCATCACATGACACAAGAAACCGAAGACGTGAATGACCAGCGGGGACCGTTCCGCGTCGGACTCGCAGAGTGGACGAAAACGGTCAATCAGAATTCTTATCATACACCGGCGGACGGGATAGTGACCGGCTGGTCGCCGCGAGATCCGATTGCATGGTGGTCAGACGGTGCGAGCAATCAGATCATCTTTGCCGAAAAACATGTTCCTTCCAACCGGCTTGGGATGTGTAACGACATCATCACAACGAACACCATAAACAGAGAATACATTGACTGTTCCTATTTATCGGCTTACTGTACTAGCGGCGGCAAAAACAATCAATTTATCTCTGCGTTCATGAATTCGATGCAGGCGGTCAACAATTATAATGCCGCTTATACTGCCAAGACGATTCCGAACCGGCAGGATTACGGCGGAGAAGGAAAAGGAACTATTGTTGCGTGGAGCAATTATGCGATAGGGAGTTATCATACAGGCATTTTGAACGCCGCACTGGGAGACGGTTCGGTCAAAACCATAAACAATACCATCAACGGAACGATTGTCGTTCGAATGACAGACGTTGCGGATGGCATGTCCGTTTCGCTGGAATAAGTTGAGAGACGGCAGTTCGCAGACGGCAGACGGCAGCAAGAGAGAATCTTTTCTGCTGCGGTCTGCAATCTGCGGTCTGCAAACTAATTATCAATTCAAAGAACAACCTTTAACAATCACACACAAACATGAGAATTTTAACAGCCATTACACTCCTTTTCGTAACATTAACAATACTCGGCTGCGGAAACGGGAACGTCAAAGCGGGAGGAACGGTCAAGTTTTCTTCCGGCGAGGCGATGCCTGCGGGAACGGTCTTTTTTGAAACAGAAAAGAACCGGTATATGGGTGAGATCA
>JAIRPZ010000124.1 GCA_031256755.1 Planctomycetaceae bacterium | reverse complement strand
TTCCCGGACTCCGGCGAAAATATCATCTTTGGACGGCATATCAACAAATTGCTGTAAAAGGTTTCGACTTCTCCTATTCTACCACAATTTCCGCTTCGGCAAAGAGCGGGGCAAACCGCTAGAAATTGCAATTCACTCCCAGCAAAACAGTGTGCGATGTTAAATGCGGTGATATTTCGGCTGTGTATCGCAGCAATACGTCCAAACTGGTTCCCATTGATGTTGTGAAACCGCCGCCGAGAAACAGGCGGCTTGGCGGCGGCTGTCCGCCGCGCAGCATAAAGACCGCCGGTGTATTGCCGAAAGACGCAACCTGAAAAAGAGGACTGCTGCCGATTTCTTGCAGCAATCCGGCATAAACCCGCGGCACAGTTGACGAAAACGTACTCGTCGTCTGCCACGAATACCGGATACCGGCAAGCAGCATATTCTGCGTTTCTTCTTCGGTTTGGCTGCCGCAGCCGATATGAGAAAGCCGGAGAAACGGTTCAATTTTACCGAGACCGTGATCCCGCCATATTCCGGTTTCTCCGGCGATGCCCCATTGATAGGCATGGGTATGGGTATTCTTATACCGGCTTTGCGCATAATGCCCTTCAACATCGACGTAACAATAGGAACCGGTTTTGCGGACATACACCATTCCGTTCCAACCGGCAATGCCGGTTTGGTATCGGGACACATCGGTTTTGACGGTCGTTTCATTTTCACCGGCAGCCAGCCCGAACAGCCAGTTTTTCCCGCATTGCCGGTCAATACCGGCTGCGGCACCGTAAGACGAAAAGGTACACGGATGATTTTGAAGGATTTCCCCTTCGCTCCAATGACTGAAAGTTTTAAGCCACAGCCGGTATTGATTTTGCGGAGTTTGTTGGGTTTGTGTGAATCCTGCCCAGCGGAATGTCTGCGTCCCGCCGGAAAAAACCGGCAGCGGAAACGCACAGAACCCCGTCAGTAAAAGGATAAAACAGCGCATACCGGCGGAAAATAACGATTTTCGGCAGCGGAAACAATACCGCTTTTGCGTCCGCCGGTTTCCGCAGACCAATGACATTTTGTACAATGATGGTACAAAGATATTTTACTGCCCCTGTTTGGAGTGCATCGGGAAATGGATCAGCAGTATCGGGATTTTTTTGACCGGCAGGTTGAATTGGTTTTGCGCCGTCTTCCGCCGCGGATCCGTCGTCTGATGCGGGAAGTGCCGCTTCATGTCGATGATCGTCCGCCGAAAGAGGAGCAATTAAAAGCCGGCTCTGATATTATTTGCGGACAATTTTGCGGTGTGCCGTTCACGGACCGCAGCATTGCCGATACGGCCGTTCAAGCACCGAGTTATGTGATCATTTTCCGGGAAGGGATCAGCACATTGTCGCGGGCGATTGCACGGGCAAAATCCCCGGAAAAACCGGAAATGTATTTCCGGGGAGCACTTCTTGCTCAAATACGGATCACCATTCTGCATGAATATGCTCACTTGCACGGCATCGGCGAAAGAGAACTTGAAAAACTCGGCTACGGATAACGGCGCAGGTCTCTTGACAGTGTCCGGTTTTGACGGTACCATACCGCACTGACAGAGACATCATTGACCGCATTTTTAGTCATGAGTACATTGAGGGTTGGTATTCCGCCGTTCCGCAGCCGAAAGGATATTTCGATTCCCGAAGATATTGTCGAAGAAGTTTTGCGGGTTTACGGCTACGATAACATCCCGCCGGTTATGCCGTCGGTACCGGTGAAACCGATGCACTTCGAAAAAAATCTGAAATTAGAACACAAAATCGGCAAAGTTCTCACTGCCGGTCACCGGTTTCTGGAAGTTCACCAATATATTTGGTTTCACGACAATTGGCTGAAAACTCTGGATTTTGATCCCGGTGAAACGCTGGTGCTGAAAAACCCGACTTCACCGGAAACAAGCAAGTTGCGGACAACACTCATTCCGAATCTGCTGGCGTTAATTCCGAAGAACCGTCCGTTCCGGGAATCGTTCCGCTTGTTTGAAACCGGCAGAACATTTTTTTCGTTACAAAAAAATCAGGAATGTCTCGAAAAACATCATCTGGGCGGCATTGCCTTCCGGCGTTCCGGTTCCGCAGAGGATTGTTATCTTTCGGTGAAATCCGCCGTTGAAGATGTTTTAACAATACTCGGCATCCGCGGCGTGTCCTTTAACGAACCGGCAGCACCGGGGGCATATCCTTGGACAACGCCCGGTCATTTTGTTACAATAAATGCCGGACAGCAGATCGGAATGCTCGGTCTTCTCGACAAAAATATGATGAACAAGGTTTGCAAAGAAGGGGGGCAGACCGTTTGGTTTGAAATTGATTTAAGCCGGATTACCGGTGAACTTTATCCGGCGGTTTCCTTTGAAGAACCGCCCCGCTATCCTCTTTCGTGGCAGGACTTTTCGCTGTTGTGGAATACTGATGACGGTTTTGAAAAACTGGAATCGCTGCTTGACCGGTTTTCACACCCGCTGGTTATCCGCCGGGAATTTTTGGTTTCTTATTGCGGCAAAGGACTGGAACAGGGAACCGCGGGGAAAAGAGCCGCATGCTACTCTTTCCGGTTTTGGATCGGTTCGCCGGATCACACTCTTTCCGGCGAGGAAATTGACGCTTTCCATCATCAGTTTCTGACGTTCATTACGGCGAGCGGCGTTTCACTGCGGTCATAAGTCCGGTCTTGCGGGCAGGGAAAATCATTAAAAATTGATAACGTACCATTGAAAATCAGGATTAACACCCTGCACGGTAAAACTCTTCAAAATAGTGATCAATTTTTCATTATCAATGCTAAACGGCGGACAACTACAACTGTCCGCCGCTTTTTTGAACGCACGAATTAACCCTTAAATTTCGGCAATTTCATAAGGCGCACGCTTGGGACGGGACACAAACCGGTTTGCCTGTTCATCGCCGATGAATGCGGTGTTTTCGGCATCCCATTTCAGCGGACGGTTCACTTTGTAGCAAATGTTCGCCAGTTGACACGCCAACGCCGTTGCCGCACCGTAGGCAAAATCCTGAAACGGACGCAGCCGGTTGCGGACACAGTAAGCGAAATCGTCCTGAATGTTGTTTGCTCCGCCGCTGTATTGACGAACGTCAACGTGGCAAAGCGGTTTAATCCGGTTCCGGTCGGTCTGATGGCGGTATTCCCCTTCCGAACCGGCAAAGGTAATGTCGTGCCGCGTGCCGGGAACGTGATGAATTTTGATGCCGCCCGGATAGAGGAATATCAGATGATTTTCCGGGTTTTTCTCGCATTTCGGCGGCAGAATTTCGAGCGGTTCAAGATGGTCAATGCCGAGTACATAAAGGATTCCGCCGAGTTTATGCGCTCCCCAGTCGGCAAGGAAACCGTTGCCGTAATCCCAGTACCGCCGCCAGCCGCCGCCGTAATTGCCGCTGCAACGTTCAGGGTGATAAGGAACGAAAGGTGCGGGACCGAGCCAGCGGTCCCAATCCAATCCTTCCGGTACTTTTTCCGGCGGATAGTAAGCGTCATCCGGCGGGCCGCCGACGTTGTAGAATGCGTCTTTGACTTCGCCGATTGCACCGCTTTGAATCACGGGTGCCATATAGCCGTAATCCTGCATCACCCGCTGCGACCCGCTGGTGCAAACCCTGTTGTACTTTCGGGCGGCGGCAACGATTTGCCGGCATTCTGCCGGAGTCAGCGTGAGCGGTTTTTCGCTGTATACGTCTTTCCCGGCTTTGCACGCTTCCACGGCAATTTTGGTATGCCAATGGTCGGGCGTGGCAATGGCAATGACGGCGATGTCATCGCGGTCTAAAATATCCTCGTAACGTTCATAGAGTTTGCAGTCGGAATTTCCGTACTGCTTATCCGTCCGGTTTTTTGCTTCTTCCCGCCGGTTTTTCTTTGCGTCGGCAAAAGCGAGCATCCGAAAGCCTCTGCGCCGGTCAAGGAAGCCGCCGGCGATTTCGCTGCCGCGGTTGCCGTATCCGACCATTGCCATCGGGATTTGTTCGTTGGGGGCGAAGAACTTTTCCCGTCCGAGAATTCTGGACGGGAGGACGAGCGGTGAAGCGAGCGCGGCGGCTCCGACAGCAAGGAAACGGCGGCGATTCAGACAAATATTCTGGTTCATGGTAAATCTCCGAAGAGTTTAAACGGTTAATAATAGAAGGGTCTTACGGTCCCTCTGCATACAGTCCATGATAACAAAAAATGCCGCAGCGGGCAACGGTGTCACGTCACCTGCAAAGTCGGTTTTTTGCCGTAAAAGGCAGTGAAAATACCTTCCTAAA
>JAIRPZ010000102.1 GCA_031256755.1 Planctomycetaceae bacterium | reverse complement strand
AATGTCGGAGGTATCACCGGTAACAATGCTGCCGCTTATATCAGCGACCGGTCTTGGTGTGCTAACACGGTTGACACGGCAAATCAGGGGTATTACAAAAAGGCGGCAGATTTAGGATTCTCTGGGACATTTTATTGGGTTGCAGATGGCGGCGGCGGCAAATATTGGGAAGGACTGTTCAGCGGACTTTTCACGGTGATGCCGCCGAACGGAGCGTCTTGCGGCAATCGGAACAACAGGGCTTTGGGGTTAATGACACCGACAAGCATGCATACCGGCGGAGTTCAATGTTCGCGGGCGGACGGTTCGGTGACGTTTATCAACAAAGGAATTGATGCCGGACCGGAACTGAATACGGTTATATCGGCGGCAACGACGGCGGATGCGCCGAGTCCGTTCGGCGTTTGGGGCGCACTCGGTTCTCGTGCCGGCGGAGAAAGCAAATCGCCATGATGAATTAGTTTGCAGACCGCAGATTGCAGACGGCAGCAGAAGAGATTCTTTCTTGCTGCTGTCTGCTGTCTGCAAACTGCCGTCTCTCTAATTATCAATTCTTCCCGCCCGTGCGGCACGAATCGCTTCCGCCAGCGTAAATTTTCCTTCGTACAGGGCTTTGCCGGTAATGCAAGCCGGAAAACCAAGTCCGGCAAGTTGACGAATGTCGTCCAGCGAAGCAATCCCGCCGGAAGCAATAACCGGAAACGGCACCGCCTGCCGCATCGCTTTCATTTCGGCGAAATTCGGTCCCGCTAACATTCCGTCTTTGGCAATGTCCGTATACACCAAAGCAGCAATCGGCAAACCGATATACCGCTTCGCCAATTCCGCAGCAGGAATCCGGCTGTTTTCCAGCCAGCCCTCTGTCGCCGCAAAACCGTCCCGCCCGTCAATGCCGAGAACCAGTTTATTCGGAAATAACCGGCACATTTCGCAAAACCACTCCGGTTCTTTCAGGGCAAGCGTTCCAATCACGATTCGATTGACTCCGGCATCGAGATAATGCTGAATGGTTTCCTGATGACGGATTCCGCCGCCGACCTCGACCGGAATTTTGACGGATCGGGCAATGCGGCAAACGGCTTCGGCATTGACCGGCTTTTTTTCCTTCGCTCCGTCCAAATCAACAAGATGCAGAAACTCCGCCCCCTGCTCTTCCCACTGTTTTGCCGTTTCTTCAGGACTGTCGGCGTAGACCGTTTCCAAACCGTAATCTCCCTGCTGCAAACGGACACACTTGCCGTTTCGGATGTCAATGGCGGGCAAAATAATCATAGGTTTCGGAGTTCGTTTCTCACTTTCTCAAAAAATACCGGCAATTATTGATCAACCACGAATTGTCTTTGGTTTTGACAAGTTCAATTTCAAATTGGACGCGTTCAGGAACCGGTCTGTCCAATGAAAAGCCCTCTATCGGTTTTTTATTTTGCCATTCAAAAGCGGCGGTGAACCGGACTTCGGCGATGGGCGGAGAAGCGGCATCGTTGACGGCGACTTCGAGATTGACATAGCGGGCGTTAAAAACCTCAATGAAGTCCATATTGTGTTTGGCATCCCGCCGGGTATTTTCCGCTTCATCCGTCAAAAATTTTTCAACGGCGGCGTAATCCCCTTTTTCAACGCTGCGGACGAGTGCATCGAGCATCCGCCGAATGGACTTCCGGTCGGTATCTACGCCGTAGTAAAGACCTAAACCGCTTCCGAGAATCAACAGCGGCAGCACAACAGCGGCGGCAAACGTTTTGCCCTGTTGATCGTTCAAAAACCATGTCCAGCACACTCCGGCCGTTGCCAGAGTAAGGACGATCCAAATCCAGAGGTAATCAACGAAAAAGAGCATTTGATTTTAATGACATTCTTTACCGGTCAGATAACTGAATGTGCCGATGACGGCGGCACCGGCGATCATTCCGATATGTCCGAGGAGTCCGCCGACTCCGCCGAAAGGAATCTTCACGATCAAATCAAGCAGAAACAACAGCGCAATGAAAACGGAAATAATCAGTGAAAGGAGACAAAGCGTTTTGGGCATAACAGCATTTCGGCATCAACCAGTATCAACCGGACAGATAATACCCGTTCCAAACCGGATTGTCAAGAGACCTCGCCGGTTTGGAACGGCAGCAAAAACTTCTCCCGCCGTTATTTTCGTTTTTCTATTTTGGTAACGTAGAAACCGGCGATTTTGCTTTCGCTGTCCGCCGTTGTCTGAAATGTTACGTCTGCTTTTTCAAACCGGCATATTACGGTGAAAACAGAATATTCCGCATCGTTCTCCTTTACCGAAACAGAATCGGCAACAGCGGTACTGTTCTCATATTTGCCGCATTCTTCCGTGATTTTTTTCAATGCTTCACGAATTTTGTCCGATGCACCGGCTTCCTTCATTTTGCCGTTCATCAGCGTTTCGGCTTCGGTATATTTTCCGTCAGCAACGATAAACTGTACGAATTTCTCGACCAGTTGCTTCACGCTTTTTTCTGCGGAAACGTCCGGCTTTTTCGCAGAAACCGGCATTTTTTCAATCGTCTCGGAATCAACGACTTCGCCGTCCTTGTTAAACGTAAACCGCTGTTCCTGAATGATTTTGTCTTTATTCCAAATCGTTGCTTCATAAAGGTAAGTAATGGACACGTTGCCGTTTTCGTGTTTTTCCGGCTTGCCCCATTTCAACGTTTTTCGGGCGGTGATGTCCCGGTAATTCTGCGAGAAAAATTTCTCGACCAGTTGTTTCACGCCTTTTTCTGTGGAAACGTCCGGCTTTTCGATTTGTTTCGGAAAACCTTTCACGCCGCTGTGTGCAACGTATTTTCCCTCTTTATCAAAGGTAAAATCCCAGCAGAGAATTTGCCTGTTTTTGTCCCAGATAAGGGCTTCGCAGCGATAGCGGATGGTACGGTTTCCTTTGTCATCGGTTTGGACATCGCCCCATTCGAGGGATTTCCGCATAGTTACGTCGCGGAAATTGTGCAGCAGGAAGTCCTCAACGTAACCGAGCATCACGGCTTTCTCTGCCGGAAGCGGTTGAGGCGGTTCGGCTTCGGCGGCATTGCCGGCAAATATGAGAGCGGCAAGCAGCATAAAAACGGCACCGCCGGACAAAATTCGGTGCAGCAGACGGGAATGGTAAAACATCATTGCAGTTCTCCTTTATGTAAGGGAAAAACAGGAAAAAACACTTCTGTTCATTTTACCGTTTATTCTGCGGCAAATCAAGCCGGCGGCGAAAAGGTCTTCATCACACTTCCGCCGGAACTTCATAGCCCTTGCGGTAAGTGCCGCGGGCAAGAACGTTCGCTTCTTCGCTGTTAAGAAACGTTTCCTTTTCCGAATCAAACAGCAACTGCTTGTTGCCGGCACGGTACGAAAGATGACCGAGATGCACCAAACACGCACTCCGGTGACACTGTTCCGCATCGCCGTTGGGCTTTTTCCGCGTCCGCAGCGACGTGATGAAATCTTTTTGATGTTCCGGGTCGGGAAATGTCCCGCCGTCTTGGTCAATGATTTTGCCGCCGCTGCCGAGAACCTGCCAGCCGCCGCCGTGTCTGCCGAAATACATTAACCCTTTTGTGCCGTAAATTTCTGTCCGGGTGGCATTGTTCGCCCAATTCGGGAATTTCTCTTTGTTTGAACGCACATCGCCGGGCGTTTTGACCATATAACCGGTCGCATAGCCGCTGGAACATGACCACGAGAAATTGCCGAAATCGTATAAGATTTCCTCGAATTCCGGCGTTTCTCTGTCTCCGCCGAAAACATAGTTGCCGCCGACGGTATAAACGGACTTCGGATGCGGCGGGTCGCCGACAACCATCCGGGCAACGTCCAGCACGTGAGAAGCGTCATCGGACAACGCACCGCCGCCGTAAGCCCAGAAGTTGAGCCAGCCGCCGCGTCCGCTTTCCGAAACAATCGCCGGATTGAACGGACGCATCGGAGCAGGACCAAGCCACTTGTCCCAGTCAAGCCAAGCGGGAATCGGCGCATCCGGCGGAAGTTTTGATTTACCGCCGCCGAGCATGCAGTAACTCTTTATCGTTACGATTTTGCCGAGTTTGCCTTCCTCGATGTATTTCTTTGCCGAAAAAGCGTAGGGCGCACTCCGGTTCTGAAAACCGACCTGCACCACCCGTTTGTACTTTTCGGCGGCTTTGACCAACTGCCGTCCTTCCCAAATGTTGACGGACGGATTCTTTTCGACATAAACGTCCTTTCCGGCTTGACATGCCCAGATAGAAGCGAGCGTATGCCAGTGTTCCGGCGTGGCTATCCAGACGGCATTCACGTCTTTGTCATCGAAGATAGTTTTCATATCTTCGGCTGCTTTCGGTGCTTTGCCGAAACTTTTTTCGACCGAGTTCACGGCATTGGCAAGTTTGCTGCGGTTCACGTCGCAAACGGTTTTGATTTCGACATTGGGATTGCCTTTGCAGCAGGCGGTGATGGTACTCATACCGCGGTTGCCGCAGCCGACAAGAGCGAGAACGATTTTATCGTTGGCTCCTTCAGCCCGCGATTCAATGTAAGTGCCGAGCGACAGCGTTGCGGCGGCAAGGGCGGAGGTTTTGAAAAAACGGCGGCGTGTCTGTTTTGATGACATCGTAAAACCTTTCTGTTTAAGGATGGAGTGAAAATAGATGACAACGGTCATACAATCCGGTCATTATAATGCGCTGTTTCCTTCGATTCAACAGAGTTGATTCAACAAAAGACGTTTGCAGCCGAAAAAACCGGGTTGCGGCATAAATCTGTTGAATTGACCGCCGCAACGCATTAGACATGTCGAATCACATTTTTTTCGTCAATGCTGTTAAAAAATATTTTTCACTTCACCTTCTCCAGTAAAATCCCGTCCGGCTTCCGAAAGAGAATTACACCGTTTCCGGCAGTTCCCAGCCCTTGCGGCGGGGACGCGAGAGCATTTCGTTCCCTTTGTCATTGCCGATGAATCTCTCGTTCACCGGGTCCCAGCCGATGGTCTTGCCGACTTCCGCCGTTGCCCGGACAATGTTCACCAACTCGCAGAACGATGTGGAACGCTGACCGATTTCAATGTCGGCAGTACACTTC
>JAIRPZ010000100.1 GCA_031256755.1 Planctomycetaceae bacterium | reverse complement strand
CGGACGGCGGCTGGGGCTGGTTCGGCGGCTGTCATCACGGTTCCGCTCATCTGACCGCGCTCGTGATTCACGGCTTGCAGATTGCCGGACAAAGCGGCGTTGTCCTTCCCGAAGACGTTGTCCGGCGCGGACGCGAATGCTTAAAGCGGTATCAGCAGGAACAGATTGTTTTGCTCAAAAACGCGTCGCTTTCTGATGAAGAGAAAAAGCATAAGCATTGGAAAGACCGCGCCGATGAAGAAGACGCTTTTGTTTTTATGGTGCTTGCGGAACAAAAGGCGGAAACGCTTGACGGCAATACGGCGGATATGCTTGAATTTTTGCAGCGGGACAGGGGGAAACTTTCGCCTTACGGTGCGGCGATGCTCGGCATTGCGGAAAGTATGCTGCCGGGCAAGCACGATTTAACGCCGTATGTCAAAATACTGGAACAGTATCTTGTGCAGGACGAAGAGAATCAGACGGCGTATCTGAACCTGAACCGCGGCGGCAACTGGTGCTGGTGGGCGTGGTACGGCAGCGAGTTTGAAACGCAGGCGTACTACTTGAAACTGCTGATGCGTGCCGACCCGAAAAGTCCTGTTGCGCCGCGTTTGGTGAAATATCTGCTGGCAAACCGGAAACATGCGTCTTATTGGAACTCGACGCGTGACACGGCGATTTGCATTGAGGCGTTTGCGGAATTTCTGAAAACGACCGGCGAAGACAAACCGAACGTGACAGTCGAAATTTTGATAGACGGTAAAATCGCAAAAACGGTTTCTTTCACGCCGGACAATTTCCTGACGGTTGACAACACGCTGACTTTAACGGCGGCGGACGTTGCGGCAGGCGGGCATAAAATCGAAGTCCGCAAACGTGAACCGGCGGCGTGTCCGGTTTATATAACGGCGTTTCTTGAAAACTTCACGCTGGAAGACCCGATTGCGAAGGCGGGTTTGGAGGTGAAAATTGAGCGGCGGCTGTACAAACTGGTTCGGGACGCATCGGCAGCGGCGCAGACCGCCGGCAGCCGCGGACAGGTTGTGGATATGAAAGTCGAAAAGTTTAAGCGTGAACCGCTGGGACAAAATGCTTTTCTTCAGTCCGGCGACCTTGTTGAGGTGGAACTGGTGCTGGACAGCAAGAACGATTACGAGAGTTTGCTGATAGAGGACTGGAAGGGTGCGGGACTGGAGGCGGCGGATGTCCGCAGCGGCTATAACGGAAACGATTTGGGGGCGTATGTGGAATTCCGGGACGAGCGGGTTGTGTTTTTTGTCCATCAATTGACGCGGGGAAAACATTCGGTTTCGTACCGTCTTCGGGCGGAACAGCCGGGCGAGTTCAGTGCCTTACCCGCACGTATCGAAGCCATGTACGCACCGGAACTCAAAGGAAATGCAGACGAAAATAAGGTAAAAGTGAAGACGCTGCGGCACAAGGAAAAGAGAGGTGATGCCGGAACGTTGCGGGAGTTTTTGTAACAGCCGGAAGATGCATCAACGGCGGGAAAGGCGTTATTCCGTACCCGCTGCATCGAACACAAAGACTCCCGTTTCGTTCTCCGAACCGCTGCCCATTGTTGTCAGCGTCAGCAGTTTTTTCTGTTTGGTTTGCGGATGAAAACCATCCACCGTTAAAAACTTGTATCCGTTTTCCTCGGCTTTGAGCGTTGTTAAATCAATTTTCCAAATGACGGTCTCGCCTTTGGCGTAAAAAAGTTTGTCCTGATAACTGAAAACGATTTGCTGCGGATTTTTTACGGCATCGACTGTTTCGAAGCAGCGGTTTTCGATGGTTAATTTTTCGGTCGTTACTTTTTCGATAGTTAATTTTTTGCTGTCCGTATTTTTTATGGCTTCCATACGGCTTGCGGCTTCGGAATAATACTGTAATCCCAATGCCCCGTGAAAATCACAGCACCATACCGCTTCGGAATGACCTTTGCCGAAGCCGAATTGTCCGCGGGCATCCTGCAAAATCTGCCGGTGTCCGAATCCGCCGCTCAACCACTGGTTCATCAAATAATGATTATTCAGGAGACGGTGAAACATCCGGCGGTATTTTTCATTTTTCGTCAGTTGATACAGTTTCAGATTGACCCGCAGCCAATCCGCTTCGGCGCATCCTTCATCGACATGCCTGTTCACGCCTTCGGGAACGCCTCCTGTCGGTGCCGCAATTCCCGCACGGACCAAATCCGTCCAGCGTTTTTCCGCACGCTGCAAATACTCCGGGCTGCCCGTTGTTTCGTAAAGCAGAAGAATTCCGTAATACGAGCATAACATTCCGTGTATGTGTGAAGTCCGCAGTAAATCAAACGCCCTGTAAAACGCTGCCAGTTGTTCGGCAGTATCGAGGTATTTTTTCTTTTTCGTCAGTTGATAAAGTTTCACGAGACCTTCGATAGCCGGAAAAAAACACGTTCCGAAAGCGGCGGCGTATGAATCTTTGACAGGCAGCGGTGTTCCGGTTTGCAGCGCATCTTTGACGGTTTCGGGCGTACTGCCGACATAACGGGCAATGAATGACGGCGATGTCCATTGCGGTGCGATGCCGGCATAAAAATCACCGAGTTTTTCGGCAGCGTGAAGAATTTCCTGCTGCGGCTGTGCTTTATAGGATTCAATCAATCCGCAAAGCATCCGGCTGTTGCCCCAAAGTGCCGGAGTGTATTTCGTTTTGAATTCATTTTCGGCGATGACTGTTTTTTCCCAATCAAGTTTTCCGCTGCCGAAGTATCCGCCCGGACGCTGCAACTTTGGAATTTCGCCGAGGAGTTTTTCATAATTTTCGCCGGTCACCTTTCCGAGGACGGCATTATGCTGTTTTAATACGGCGGCAAACTCGATGAAGCGTCCTGAAACATCGCCGCTGTAATTTGTGAACGGACGGTACGGCATGGCGGCGGTATAACCGGCGGGTGCGGGGATTGTTTCGCCGGTTAAATCCGCCCGCAGCCACGCCAGCGAATCAAACGGCGGATGCTCAAAACGAAGGACAGATAATTGTTCGGCTTTTCGGACGGCGGCTTCACCGGCGGAAATGCCGGCGGCAAAGTTTGCGGACAAAATGACGTTGATGACAAAGAAAAGAATACGGTTCATCGTGTGAATTGACGGAAGCGGTTTTCTGAAAGCAAACAGGATAAAGCAAACGGCAGGCGGAGTCAACATCTTCCGGCAGAGTACGAAACAAACGGACACTGCGGAAAATAAATCAATAAACCCTTAAACCCTTTCCTGCCGCCGGAATTTTGTTAAAATGAGAAAAGAGAAATTGGTTTCGGCGGGAACGTCCGCAGAATTAAAATCAATGTTAAAAATGATGTTAAAAATGCAGGTGCGGGAAACATTCGGTTTCGTACCGTTTTCGGCGGAACAGCCGGGCGCGTTCAGTGTTTTGCCTGCCTGTGTTGAAACCATGTACGCACCGGAACTCAAAGCAAACCCGGACAATAAGGTAAAGGTGAAAGATAAATAATATGCTCAAACGCCGTATTATTCCCTGTTTGGATATTATCAACCGCCGCGTCACCAAAGGGGTGAAATTCCAGAACAACATTGATCTCGGAGACCCGGTCGAACTGGCGAGGCAATACTACGAAGACGGTGCCGATGAACTGGTCGTTTATGATATTACGGCTTCTGCGGAACGCCGTCCGATTGACATCGGTATGGTTCGTGCGGTGGCGGAGTCGGTGCGGATTCCTTTTGCGGTCGGCGGCGGAATTGCGTCTCTTGCCGATATGGAACAGGTTCTTCTTGCCGGTGCCGAGAAAGTTTCCGTTAATTCTCTTGCGGTGAAAAATCCGCAGATCATTGCGGAAGGCGCGAAGGCATTCGGAAGCCAATGTATTGTTCTCGGAATGGACCCGGCGGCTGTTTTTGTTACAGAAAACAGACATCTGTTTCCCAGCGGTTATGAAATTACGGTTCGCGGTTTCCGCGACCGCAGCGGCATGGATGCGGTGGAATGGGCAAAACGTGCTGTTGATTTGGGAGCCGGCGAAATTGTGGTCAATTCGGTGGATGCGGACGGCACGCGTTCCGGTTTTGAATTGACGATTACCGGAAAAATTGCGGAGGCCGTGAAGGTACCGGTAGTGGCTTCCGGCGGTGCCGGTTCGGCGGAACATATCCGGGATGCCTTCCTCGTTGCTCATGCCGATGCAGCGATTGTTGCCGGTATTCTGCACACCGGGCAAACAACTATCGCCGCCTTGAAAGCGGAATTGAAAAGTATGGGTGTGCCGATCCGCTGCCGATAAAATTACAACAGCGGTACCGGCATTGGCTGCATCACTTTACTTTTCCGGTTTTTCGACTTCGATGTTGTATACGGTTTTGCCCTGCACATCGCACGTCAAACCGCTCGTTGCTGTTTCCCGGTATTTATCGTCTACATAACGCACCAGTGGACCATCTTCGGGAGAGCCGCCTCCTTCACGTGATTCAATCCGAACCCGATACTCGCCCTTCCGAATACCGTTTCCGTTCATATCTTCCCCCATCCGATACGTACCGTCCGGCTGAATTTTGCCGTAAACCTGATACGCCGGTTCCAATTCAAAAATGATCGTTCCCATCGGCAGCGGTTCGCCGT
>JAIRPZ010000047.1 GCA_031256755.1 Planctomycetaceae bacterium | reverse complement strand
TACTTCACCGTGACGATAAAATTATCATTGATGATCATTTTATCCGTTTATCGGAACAAGACGGCATCTATAAAACATCAATTAGAATTAAAAACGCCCGTTATCATTATTCATACCATTTTTCGGAAATACTGTTTTTACAGTTTTGCTAAAGAATTCTGCAAACGGCACGATTGCTTTTCCACAGATTTAGAGAATTTTGAAGAAGTTCTCAAACAAATTGATCCGCGTTTTCATCATTGGGACCCGCTTGATTGATATGTGTCCTTGTCCAGAAACATGGAAGAGCGGTGAGGAAACGATCACAACGTGAAAAACGCCTGCCGCTTTTTTTATTCCCGTCCTGATGAGTTCACATCGCCGGTGAAATCCGAAGAATGTCCCCCCGGATTCGGAATAAAAAGATTACGCGGATTCAATTTGCTCCAAAAAGATTGCTTCGCTTTTTTCTCTTCCTCTTTATTTTCGGCAAGTTCCGAATCTCCGCTTCCTTGCCGGCGGTAAGTCCGGTTCGGTTCCGGCAGACAATCAACGGCTAACCGGCACGGCAAAACATGTTCCGCCGCCGCCTGCCGAAGCATTTGCACCACATCCGGGTACGTCCCGCCCAAATCAACAACCGCCCGGAGAATCTCATCTAACCGATCCGACACCGTCCGTTTTTCATCCACACCGGACGAAACAAACCGGTTCACCACAACCGCTCCCGGTGTCTGCCCGTTAATGAAAAAGACACCGGCATCCAGCGTAAACGGCTGCCGCAAACGAATCGCCGAACCGAACAAAACAATTTCCGGCAATTTCTGCATGGTTAAATGCACCACCGGTGTCGCCGGCGAATCAATCCCGTGATAATCGAATTGTCCGCCCAGCGTTTCTCCGCGAATCGTCTGATCAAACTGATTGCGGGCTTTCAATGCCCGAAACGCCCCGTACCGCGTTTCAATACTCGGATCATGAAGCAATTCCCGCAGCCGCGACTCCGCTTCCAAATCGTTCCGCATCACACTTAACGCATGAAGACAATAAACCCGGAAAGCGGGAACGGCGGCAGCGGTTTCGGCTAACACTTTTGCCGGAGTGCCGTCTTCAAGATATGCCAGCGAAACGGCGGCATAAAACCGGACTTCTTCATCAGCGTTTTGCAGTCCCGTCCGCAGTGCGGGAATTCCGGCTTTTCCGACGGCTTCTAGTTGAAAAGCCGCCTTTTGTGCCGTCGGTGCATGCTGCAATTCCTCTTGGAGACGTTCAATTCTCCGTGCTTGCTGCTGCGGCGTTTCATAACATGCAAGGGATTGAATCACCTTAATATAGCGGGGAACATCCTGTGCATACGCAGGATGAATGTCGAGCATAATAAGCGATTCCGACTTGGCAACGGCGATTTCTTTTTTTTGTCCGCCCGATTGATAAAAACGCTGGTTGACGGCTTTGGCAATACGGTCGGCGGCATAGACCGACTTTCGCTCCGGTTTGAGATTGAGCGTCAGCCTCCGGGCATCTTTTACAACGGCACCGCCCAAGATCGTTCCCTTTTTCAAACCGGCCGGATTATTTGTTTCGGTTGCCGCCGGATCATCGACCATAATCGGACCGGCAGCCAAAGCGTGTGTCCGGCTTCTCCGCATCGTTCCGTTGTCCAGTGCGATTTCTTCCAGTTCGGCTGTTAACAATTTTCCGCCGCGCAAACTTTTCGCATTGGAGTCCCGCGGCAGCATGACCTGAACATCAAAGCGGTCTCCTTCGCGGACTCCCGGACGAATGTAGCCCAATATCTCAACGGCGGCGGTTGACGGTCTGGCAAGAATTTCACGGGCATTGGGAATTTCCCGCCGTTTCATCCGGTCAAGAACCATCGCATACGGTGCGGATTTCGGATCTTCGCCGCCGGTGCCGGGCAAATCGACAACAAGTCCGAATCCCCGTACCATAACGGGCAGATTATTGCCGATAACGGCATAATCGCTGATAAGCGATGTTTTCCCGGATTCCGTTTCCGCCAATTTTTCGTGCGGTAAATCCTTATCTTTTTTGCCGGAAAACAAGTGAGAACATCCGCCGCTCAACAGAACCGCCGAACAAACGAATCCGCTGACAAAAAGGGGCAACGACGTGAATGACAATGATCTCATGTTCCGAAATTCTCCGCTGTGGTTCCGTATCGTAAGGATTTCCGCAGCGCATGTCAAGAGAAATTGTCTGCATCAAAAATGCGGCAGCAGCCGTTTTTCCAGCGGACGCTTGATCCGTGTATACCAATGTTCTTCTTCGGGATGAATCGGTGCGACATAAATGGTGAAAATTTTTGCCCATCGTCCGGCAAGAATATCGGCGAATATCTGATCGCCGGCGATTCCGGTTGCCGCTTTATCAAAACCGAGCGATGAGATGGCTGTGCGGATTCCGAACGGCAGCGGTTTCATTGCCGCAGCCACATACGGCAATGCGGTCTGTTCCGCGACCTGCTGAATCCGGTGTTTTTTACCGTTGGACAAAAGGCACAAGCCGATATTGGCTTGTTGCAACGATTCTATCCAGCGCAAAGAAGATTCGGGCAGCAGCGTGTCCCGGTAACGTTTCAGCGTACAATCAACATCCAGAAGCAAAAACCGCAGTCCATGTTCCCGCAGCAATGCCGGCGTAATTTCTGTAACAGAATTCAGGATTAAATTCGGACGAAAAAATTTACTCAACATTCTGCACCATCTCCCGGATTCGTTCAATAACGGCTTTTATTTCCACGACATTTTTGGTAATTTCCAGATCATTTGCTTTTGCACCGATGGTATTTGCTTCCCGAAAAAGTTCCTGCGTTAAAAAATCAAGTTTCCGTCCGCAACTTTCTTCGGCGTTGATCGCTGCCGCAAACTGTTCCAAATGCGAGCGGAACCGCACGGTCTCTTCGGAAATATCGCACCGGTCGGCATAAATCGCAATTTCCCGAATCAAATCGGAATCGTTCAGTGTTACGGAATGTTCCGTCAGGGCTTTTTCGAGCCGTTCTTTCAGTTTTTGCTGATAAACCGCAACGGTGTGCTGTGTCCGGTTTTCGATGATGCCGATCAGTGCCGAAAGGGAATCCAGATTGGCGGATAAATCTTTTGCCATTGAACGGCCTTCGGTTTTCCGCATATTTTGCAGAATGTTCAGAGCAATTTTGACGGTTTGATCCAGAATTTTACCGGCTTGATCGCTGTTGTCGCCGTTGTCGGCATTGGTTTTTACGGCACCGGGCAGGAACACGAGTTTTTCGAGCGGCGGCACGTAAGAATGTTGTCCGAGTTTGGCTGCAACTTCGGTTAACTGTTTGGCGTAGGACTGCAAGACCGGCATATTGATTTTGAATCCGGCATCTTTTTGCTCGTTTTGAATACGGATATTGACGCTGACTGTGCCGCGTTCAATGGCGGTGCGGAGCAGCGGTTCGATCCGCTGTTCAAAAGCGGCGTAGCCGTCGGTGATTTTCAGCAGCAGTTTGAAATGCCGGTTATTGACAGTTTTAATTTCGGCGGAAACAGTCCAATCGCCTTCCTGACAGACGGCGGAACCGAAACCGGTCATACTGTAAAGCATAGTTTTTGCGGGAGTTCGAGGCACAATTCCTTTGCGGACTTTTCAGACCGCATGCAGGCGTGAGAGAGACCTTCCGGTGATAAATAAGGGAGCCAGGTCACATGATGACCGGTTCCATGAACATACAGGACAATTATACCCGAACAAAACGAATAAACCAGTGCTGCCCGAATAAAAATAGACCGGCTGCGTTTTTTGGAAAGAATCAAAAAGGCGGCGGTCGCTTGCGTTTCCGCGTGTGATTATTTTGCGATTATTTCACAGCCGCTCGATTTCAGATGCCGGAAGTCCTGTCAACTCGGCAATCAATGCCGGCGGTAACCCTTTCGCTTTCATATTCCGCGCCACTTCGGCGGCTTTTTTCGCCTCGCCTTCGGCAAGACCTTCCGCTTTGCCCTTTGCCTCGCCCTCTTTTCTTGCGGTTTCGACAACGTTGACGTTGTCCCGATACGCCATCAAGTCCCGCTGATACTGTTCCTGCAACAGCGGAGACAAACGGTAATACTCCGCCTCTGAAAACGCCTTTTCAAAAACCGGCTCGCGCAATATTGACGGTATCTCGTCAAAGTCCTCCAAGTTTTTCAGGAAGTACATCCACTTGTCTTTCCGCGTTTTCAACTCCGGCTCTGTCAACCGGAACAGCGGCATCTGCAAGAAGACCATCTTTAACTTGTCCAGAAATTCCTCGCCGTCTTGGTCTTTCAATGAAACAAGCCGATAAATCTTCCGTTTCTCTTCGTTTTCGTCATAGGTAAAATTCAGCACTGCCACCAGATAAACCGGATTCAGGTTGAAGTCCCAGTCGCCTTTCTGTGCCTGCCGCTGAATCGGAAACGAAAGGTAAAACAACGCCCGATCTTTGAAATACTTCTGGCGTGCTTTCTGCATTTCAACGGTGAATTGCTCGTTATGTTCGCCGGTGCAGGCGATGTCGAAAATAGCTTTGCGGTCGACGTTGTTATCCGGCAGTTGTTCGGGGTTGCGGAAGGTTAAACTGACGATTTTGCTTTTCAGCGGTAAAACGGCGTTCAGGAAGTCGATGAGCAAGTCCTTGTTCGCCTCTTCGCCGAACAACTTCTTGAACCCGAAATCGGTGTA
>JAIRPZ010000298.1 GCA_031256755.1 Planctomycetaceae bacterium | reverse complement strand
CAAGCATAGTGGTTGGTCCGACGGCTGAACCTCCTACAGTGACAATTAGACGAAACCAGCAACGGCTCGTGGCTTCCTCCACCGGCACATTTATCGACGGTTTTGTTTGGGAATCAGCCCCATCCGCCGCAGGACCATGGACTCCGATTGACAACGGTATAACCGGTCCGAACAACAGCCGATTGACGCTCAATACCGCTCTTGCCGGACAATACGTGCGGGCAAAAAGACCCCATGCCCGTGTCGGCGATGTTGTGAGTGATCCGTACGGTCAGATTGCTATTGGCACCGTGACCATTTACGGAACGCCCGAAACGGGACAAATGCTCAATGCCTATTCCAGTGGTACCGGCTTCTCTGGCAATTATACTTGGGAATATGCTTTTACACGCAATTCTCAATCCTGGCAAACCATCGCTAACAACAACGGAAGTTTGACGATTCCGTCGTCACTTGTCAATTACTACATTCGAGCAACAAGAAACGATATTATCAGTAATATCCTTGGTCCAATTACGGCAGGTCCTGTCCCAAATCCAATTATGGCAGGTTCTGTCCCAATCGTTTCCATTAACGGAATGCCCTCGCTAGGTGCAACATTCACCGCAGTATCAACACAGCCAGACAATTTCACCGGCAATTTTGTCTGGGAATGGGCGGCGGACGCTTCCGCGGAAACGTGGATAGAGATCACCGACGGCACTAGTGGTGATGTTAATCACAACAGCGAGTTGACAATCGGTCCTGTCCATATCCTTGATAATAAATATGTCCGTGTAAGCAGAGACGGTGTCCATAGTGATGCTCGTTTGGTTAATCTTTCGGGCAGCAATCCGCCGCTGCGGGCAGGAGAAAGTGACCGGACGTATGCGGATGCAGGAATGGCAACGGTCGAATAAGTGCAAAACAGAGTAAAAGTGCCGGGCATGACTTTCCGGGTATCACACCTTATCACATCGTTCCCGATGCGAAAACGATTGACCTGGCACTTTGCCGGACAGGTTGCGTTAGGAAACATTTCACAGGCAATCACATGACCGGTACAAAAAACAGTAGAGCGTGAAGCGTCAGAAACCGCTCGCGCCACTTAAAACACAAGGACAGAAGCAATAACAACACGTAGTATAAACAGTAAGATTATCCCGTATTGTTGATTTTTGTTTGTAGCGATACCGGTCGCATGAATTTCCGGTAAAATAACATCTATGCGGGCGTATACGCTTTTTGAAATTCTGATTGTACTTGTGCTGCTGGCAGTCATTATGCTACTTATCAGCATTGCGCTGGATATTCATCTCCGGCAGATGGCGATCAACCGGACAGAAATCGAAGAAGCACAACTTGCCCGCGCCGTTTTAGAAAAAATCGCCCAAGAAATCCGTTCCGCAGTGGTTGCGTCCCGCGAAGAAACCGCCGCCGCAGACAGCACCGGCGTGCATTGTCACTTTTTACTTTTCATTCCAATCTTTCGCCTCGAAGAGACGCTGAACGTATTTCGCCAAAATGTCCGTTTCAATGTTCACCCGGTCGCCGGTTTTCCTGCTGCCGAGTGTCGTTGCCTTTAATGTATACGGAATCAGAGCAACACTGAACAAATCCCGTTCGCTCCGAACAATCGTCAGCGAAACACCGTCCACAGCAATAGAACCCTTCGAAGCCGTTTGGGCAGCAATTTCCGGCGGTATCGAAAAATAGTAATCCTGCCAATCGCCATGATGATCAATGCGGATCAGTTCCGCCATGCCGTCAATGTGTCCCGATACGAAATGTCCGCCGAGACGGCTGCCGGACAATAATGCCCGCTCTAAATTGACAGGGCTTCCGGCAGCGAGTTGCCCTAAATTCGTACGCCGCAATGTCTCCGGTCCTGCCTGAAACGAGAATGTTTTCTCCGTTTTTTCCACGACCGTCAGGCAGCAGCCGTTGACCGCCACACTGTCGGCAACGGATAGCGAAGCGGCAATATGCGGTTCTTCAATCACCAGCCGGACTCCCGGCGGCTCCGAAATAACAGCAGATATTTGCCCTAAATACTCAACAATTCCTGAAAACATATTTTTTTATCTGAAAAATTGTATCCGAAAAAAACTTGCCGCCGGCTGACTGCCGGATTATTCGGCCAGCAAATACCGGTTTGCAATCGTGATGCCGCTGACAATCGCACCGATAATGCCGACCATTCCCTGATCCGTACCGCAGACGTACAAATTGTCCAAATGTGTTCTGCCGTCATATTTTTTATCCGGCGCACCGTAAATCGCCCCGTTTTCTTTGCCGGTAAAACGCCGCACCGTTGCCGGCGTAAACATATCTGTATCAATCACGTGCTGCCGCAGTGCAGCGAGATCAACCGGCATAAAACGAACCGCAGAAGCAAGAATTTTTTCATACCAGATTTGCTTTTGTTCCCGATATTCTTCCGGCGGCAGATTTTTCCACCGGTCAAAATTCGCCAGTGCCGTAATGCGGATCATGCCTTCGTTCATCGCTTCGGCATAATGAAAATTGTTCGGCGAACAGATAACGCCGCTTCGCAAATCAACCGGAGCGGCAGGTTTTTCATAATGAAACCGGTCGGAATCGTTGAAAAAAATGATCGTCCGGTCATGTCCCAACTGTTTCGGTTCCTTGTTGAGAACCGATATTGTTTCAATAAATCCGAGTTGTCCGGTGCCGAGTTGATAGATTCCTTCCGGCACGCAGCACTCCGTTTCACTGGTCTGCCGGCAGAGTTGCATTGTTTCCTGCCAGCCGGCGGAAGAGAGGACATTTTTCGCTTCAATTTCGCTGCCGTCGCTCAATTTGATTTTGTCCACGCGGCGGTCTTTGGAGAAAATCCGCTGCACGCCTGTCCGCAACCGGAGTTCGCCGCCGAGTGTTTTGAATTTGCTGATCAATTTTTTCAGGATCAGCCGCACGCCGTCAAACGGACGGGCAAAACCTTCGAGAAAAATTGACCGGAACATAATGCTGAATTGTCCGAATTCCATATCGCGTTCTTTTGCTCCGCCGTAATAGAGCAGCGGACAAAAGATCATTTCGGTCAGCATCGGATCGGTGATATGGCGGCTGACGAAATCCCGTGCCGATTCGCCGCTGGAAAGTACGCCGTTGCCGAGACCGAGTTGATCGTAATCGAGCAGTTCGGTCACCATTTTCATCAGACCGTCAATTTGTTTCGGAAAAAACTTTCGGACTTCGGAGACGAAGAGTTCGAAGTGGTTATTGAAATTAAGGCGGACATCGGGAAAAGCAATGGTTGAACCGATTTGCGGGACGAGGGCGAGTTCGTCCCAAGTCAGCCGGAGGTGGCGGAGCAGCCGCGACAAGGGACCGGATTTTGTGCCTTTGGGGACGTAATTAGTGAGGGCGTGAAGTCCGACATCAAGCGTTCTTCCCCGCTGCCGGTAGAAGGAGTTTAATCCGCCGGCGGCGTAATGCTGTTCGAGAATACAGACCTTTTGGTTGTAATGAGCCAGCCGGATACCGGCGGCAAGTCCCGACATTCCCGCCCCGATGACGACCGTATCGTAGTTTGACATCTGCACGTTCCCTTCGGAACGAATAAATACAGGGTGATTGATAATGCGGCGTATATTACCGTTTCGTCAGTATGATGTCAAGAGACAACGGAAGAGGACAAACTTGCTGCCGCTTTTTTTCTGCGGGGATTCCTGCTATAATGCCGCTATGACAGTTTTTCAGCAATGTATCCGTCCGGCGTGCGGGAAAACCTTCGGCATCGAAGAAGTCCTGCACGCCTGTCCCGTTTGCGGCGAACTCCTCGATGTCGAATACGATTGGAACAAAATCACGCCGCCCAAATCCCTTCAGCAGTTCGAACAATACCGGCAGCACCCTTCTGAACCGCACCGCCGGAGCGGCGTTTGGCGGTTTCACGAACTGCTCCCCTTCCTGCCGCCTGAACGCTGCGTGACCATCGGCGAAGGGCAAACAATTTTACAGCAAGCCGCACGCGTCGCCCCGTACACCGGTTTGCAGGCAGACCGCCTCTATCTCCAATACGAAGGTCTCAATCCCTCCGGCAGTTTCAAAGACAACGGAATGACCGCCGCATTTTCCCACGGGGCATTTACCGGCGCGAAAAGAGCCGCCTGCGCTTCCACCGGCAACACCAGTGCATCGCTGGCCATTTACTCCGCCTGCACCGGTCTGATGCAGTCCGTCATTTTCATCGGTTCCGGTAAAATCGCCTACGGCAAACTCTCGCAGGCATTGGATTACGGTGCAAAAACCGTCCAAATCCAAGGCGATTTTGACGATGCGATGGCACGGGTTCAGCAGGTTTCCAAACAACTCGGCATTTATCTCGTCAACAGCGTGAACCCTTTCCGGCTCGAAGGACAAAAAACAATTATGTTCCGTGTACTGGAAGCGTTGCGGTGGGAAGTGCCGGACTGGATTGTTGTGCCGGGCGGAAACCTCGGCAATTCCAGTGCCTTCGGCAAGGCATTTATCGAGTTGCATAAACTCGGCTTGATTAAAAAAGTGCCGCGTTTGGCGGTCATCAACGCTGCCGGTGCGAATACACTGTACCGTCTTTATGAAAAAGAGGGTTTGCGGTGGAACGGCGGCAACTATGACAAAACGCTTGTGCAGAATTTTTTCCGGCAGATGACTGACGAAGGACGCAAAGCGTCCACGATTGCCAGTGCCATTGAGATTAACCGTCCGGTGAATTTACCGAAATGTCTTCGGGCATTGGAATTTTGCAGCGGCGTTGTCCGCGAGGTTTCGGAGCAGGAAATGCTGGATGCGAAAGCACAGGTTGGTGCGGGCGGTTTCGGCTGCGAACCGGCAAGTGCGGCAAGCGTTGCCGGCGCGAAAAAACTGGCTGCGGAGGGAATCATTGCCGAAACTGACAGAGTTGTCTGCATTTTGACGGGGCATCAGTTGAAAGACCCGAATGTAACGGTGGCTTATCATGGAACTGACCGGATATTCTTTGAAGAAACACTCGGCAAACGGGGAGTTCGGACAACCGACTTCGCAAACCGTCCGGTTTCCGTTCCGAATGACATTGATGAGATTGTAAAAGTGCTGTAAGAGAGACGGCAGATTGCGGCAATCTTTCTTCTGCCGTCTGATGCCTGCCGTCTTTTCTCTTGCAATCCTGCCGGAATTCTCTCCTTTTTAGGTTCGAGTTAGCGGGAAACTGCCTCCGGTTGCCCCAAAAGTGCAAACGGACAGTTCAAACAGGAAGAATGATTGTTTGTTTTTCCGTGCTGCTAAGCCAGCCCGTTTCGGAGTTTTACATTTGGCGAGCGTTTTGCGGTTTTGCTCTCAATTGTTCTCTCACTTCCCGCAAAGTGCGCTCCTCCTTCTTTGTCAGACGCACAACCGCTCCCGCCATTCCCGTCAGGAACGTCCAAACATCCCCAACGCCACACTCCGAAAAACGTGCTTGTCTTCGCCGGACTCCTTGTCCTTCTCCGAATGCAGGCAATTCTCCACCGCCCAATGGCGAAGAATAGATTCCTGAAATCGTTTTGCAAAAACGGTATCAGACGGCAAAGAACTCACATAATAACGAGCCGACAAGACTGGAACACCCTTGCGGCAACGAGAACTTCGTCTTTTAATCAGAAATTGAGCGAAGGCGTTTTGCAGGTCTTTGATGGAGATTCTTTTGAGGATTTCGGCGATGGGAGAGATGCCTGCCGGCAGACCGGGTATGACGGTGTGAAACGGGTGGGAGACACTGTGTTTTGACCGCGGGGCGACGCTGTGGAGGCATTGCAGAAGTCGGGCGGCGGCGGATGTTTCGGAAGAGGACATTGCGGACTCCTTTGTATTTTGGGAACGGGAAATAAGTCTCTGTGCTTAATACGAAATATCAAAAATGTCGGGTAAAAATTCGCAAGTCGGGAAACTCCACAACGGACTGGTTCATCAGGCGGGAATCCACATGCCTACTTTACCAATGCGCTCGGCACAGGTTGTTGGGATGTCTTCACAAAGAAATATAATGTCATGAACGGACGGGCAAGACGACAAGAGTTCTGGATGTTCATGCTATGGGCAAATCTTATTATCAGTGTCCCCTTTCTTATCGGTGTTGTATTCATCGATACAATCGGCGGTTTGTTTATGTTCATTGGAATAATTTCTTCCATTGC